>JAGAEA010000031.1 GCA_017613355.1 Clostridia bacterium | reverse complement strand
TACAAGCTCTTCAACTACTACGGCGCTCCCGACGCGGAAAAGATCATCGTTGCGATGGGGTCCGTCTGCGACGTTGCCGAAGAGGTCATCGACTATATGCTCGCCGCAGGCGAGAAGGTCGGACTTGTGAAAGTCCGTCTCTACCGTCCGTTCGTTGCCGAGAAGCTCGCCGAGGTCATTCCCGCAACCGTCAAGAAGGTCGCGGTGCTTGACAGAACCAAGGAGCCCGGCGCTCTGGGCGACCCGCTCTACCTCGACGTGGTGGCGGCTTTGGCGCAAACGGGACGCAAGATGGACGTTGTGGTCGGCGGTCGTTACGGACTCGGTTCCAAGGACACCACGCCCGCTTCGATCTTCGCCGTTTATGAAAACCTTGACGCGAAGAAACCGAAGAACAGCTTTACCATCGGCATCGTGGACGACGTGACGGGTCTTTCGCTCGACGAGAAACCCGCTCCCGAAACGGCGGCGGCAGGCACCATTTCCTGCAAGTTCTGGGGCTTGGGCGGCGACGGCACGGTCGGCGCGAACAAGAACTCCATCAAGATCATCGGCGACCACACCGATAAGTACATTCAGGCGTACTTCCAGTACGACTCCAAGAAAACGGGCGGCATCACCATTTCGCACCTGCGCTTCGGCGATCAGCCCATCAAGAGCCCGTACTACATCAACAAGGCAAACTTCGTTGCCTGCCACAACCAGGCGTACCTGACCAAATACGACATGGTTTCCGACATCAAGCCGAACGGCACCTTCCTGCTCGACTGCCAGTGGAAGCCCGAAGAGCTCGACGAGCATCTTCCC
Organism: Clostridia bacterium; assembly: GCA_017613355.1. Lineage (GTDB taxonomy): Bacteria > Bacillota > Clostridia > Oscillospirales > CAG-272 > UMGS1865. The sequence goes on along the minus strand of JAGAEA010000031.1, from coordinate 18,615 downwards.
AATTCGGTCAAGTCCTACCTTGCCAACAACAACATCAACTTCTACACGATCAACGCCACGTCGATCGCCATGAACCAGATCGGCAACCCGAAGGTGAAGAACACCGTGCTACAATCCGCGTTCTTCGCGCTTGCAAAGATCCTTCCCGCCGCCGAAGCCGTCGAATACATGAAGAAGATGGCGTATAAGTCCTATATCAAGAAGGGACAGGCGATCGTTGACCTCAACTACGCCGCCATCGATGCGGGCGCGGACGCCTTCGTGAAGATCGACGTTCCCGCCGCTTGGAAGAACGCGGGCAAGGACGCTCCGAAAGCGGAAGTCACGGGACCGCGCGCCGACCTTGTGGAGTTCGTGAACAAGGTGGTCGAACCCGTGGACGCTATGGCGGGCGACAGTCTCCCCGTTTCGGCGTTTGAAAAGTACGTGGACGGTCAGTTCCCGCAGGGTTCCGCCGCCTATGAGAAGCGCGGCGTTGCCGTTCTCGTTCCCACATGGCATCCCGAAAACTGCATTCAGTGCAACAACTGTGCGTTCGTTTGCCCGCACGCGGCGATCCGTCCGTTTGCGATGACCGAAGAGGAAGCGGCGAAAGCGCCCGAGGTCACGAAGTTCACGGAGAAGCCCGTGATCAAGACCAACTACAAGTTCACCATGGCGATTAGCCCGCTCGACTGCATGGGCTGCACGCTCTGCGTCAAGGCTTGCCCCGTTTCCAACAAGGCGCTTGAAAACGCCCAGAAGACGGTTGCGGCGGAGAACCCCGAACTCGATCCGAAGGCAGCCGCGAAAGCCGCGGCGAAGCTCGCCGCTCCGAAGCTTGCGATCGAAATGGTCCCGCAAGCGAAGGAAAGCGCACAGCAGGCGGCGTTCGACTACGCGGTCGCGAACGTTTCCGAGAAACCCGAGCTCATCAACGCAACGGTGAAGGGAAGCCAGTTCAAGCAGCCGTTGCTCGAATTCTCCGGTTCTTGCGCGGGTTGCGCCGAGACCTCCTATGCCCGCATCGTCACCCAGCTCTTCGGCGAGCGGATGTATATTTCCAACGCCACGGGTTGCTCCTCCATTTGGGGCGGCTCCGCACCTGCAACGCCTTACACGGTCAATAAGGAATCGGGTAAGGGTCCCGCTTGGGCAAACTCTCTGTTCGAGGACAACGCCGAGCACGGTCTCGGTATCGCGCTCGGTCAAAAGACCGTTCGCGCCAAGTTGATCGGCTATATCAAGGCGCTCGGCGAGAAGGTCGAGGACGCCGGCAAGAAAGCGATCATCGACGAATATCTCAACACCGTGGACGACGGCGAGAAGAACGGCGCGGCAACCAAAGCGCTTGTGGAAATGCTCGAAGCGTGCGGATGCGACGAAGCGAAGAAGATCCTCGCCGAGAAAGACTACCTCGCCAAGAAGTCCGTTTGGATCTTCGGCGGCGACGGCTGGGCTTACGACATCGGCTTCGGCGGTTTGGATCATGTGCTTGCGTCGGGTGAGGACGTGAACGTGTTTGTGTTTGATACCGAAGTGTATTCCAACACGGGCGGGCAGGCGTCCAAGGCATCCAACATCGGTCAGGTCGCGCAGTTCGCGGCGGCAGGCAAAGCGATTGGCAAGAAGAACCTCGCAGAGATCGCCATGTCCTACGGCTACGTTTACGTGGCACAGGTCGCGATGGGCGCGGACATGAATCAACTGCTCAAAGCGTTGAAGGAAGCCGAAGCTTACCACGGACCGTCTCTCATCATCGGCTACGCGCCTTGCGAAATGCACGGGCTGAAAGGCGGCATGCAGAATTGCCAGCTCGAGATGAAGAAAGCGGTCGAGGCGGGTTACTGGCAGATGTTCCGCTACAACCCGACGCTGGAAGCCAACAAGCTCTCCATCGACTCCAAGGAGCCCACGAAGGATTATGTGGACTTCATCAAGAGCGAGACGCGTTACGCGCGGTTGGCACAGTCCTTCCCCGAAAGAGCCGCAGAGCTCTTCCAGAAGGCGGACGCAAACGCCAAGGCGAAATACCAGAGACTGCTCAAAATGGGCAAACTCTACGAATAATTCCGCAGAGAAGCAAAACCAAGCGGGCACCCCGATTTCGGGGTGCCCGCTTTTGAGATTTTATCGAAGCTTCGTTTTGCGGCGAAGGGGTTTACCGCCCGGAACGAGGTTCGTTTTTTTGTCCGTCTCTTTTTTTCAAATCTTTTTTGTGGAGATACATGGCGGCGTCCGCGCGGGTAAACACGGAAGCAACGTCCGCATCCCGTTCGGGGTCGAAATCGGATATACCGCACGCAACCACAACTTTTCCGCAAGCCAGGTTGGCGCGACTCAAAGCGTCCATTTCCACAAAAAGTTCCGCGCGTTTTTCATAGTCTTTCCCTTGCAGAATGGCGGCAAATTCGTCGCCGCCCACCCGAAATACGGCGCTGTGGCAAAAGATGTTGCAAATGTTTGTGCAAGCCTCCCGAATCGAGAGGTCGCCTGCCTGATGCCCAAAGGTGTCGTTGGTTCTTTTCAGGTTGTTGACGTCGAACACGGCAACGGAAAACCGCAACGGTTTTTTCGTGCGGATCTGCGCGTCGAGCGTTTCTTCAAAGTCAATGTAGGCGTGCTTGTTCCGAACGCCTGTGAGAGCATCCATCGTTGCCATTCTGCGGGCATATCCGAGCTCCTGCTTGTAGGTTTCCTCACGCTTTTTCAGCGCGTCGATGTTGCTTACGCCGATCAGAACGTGTTGATTGGTTCCGTCTTCCAGATAGAGCGCTTTCAGGTTGACATAAACGGGGATGCCGTCCAAAAGAAGCCGATAGGAGACCGAGAACGTTTTTCCGCCTTCCAGCTCGGAAATGAGGTTTTCCTTGCGAAAATATGCCGCGATCCGCTCGCTGTCCTCGGGATGGATCACGCGATAGACGTTTTTCTGCAAGTCATCGAAGAAATTTTCTCCCGACGTTTTGATGTTCAATTCCTGGTAATGAGGATCCGAGCTGTATTCCACATAGCGGTTGGTGTCCATATCCACATAGTAGATACTGATATAGTTTTTGGTCAAGGTGCTTACAATGCGGGAATAGGAAATGTTTTTCAACATATTATCCTTCGGTATCAAGGAGAGTTTCAGGCGATAACCTGATTTGTCAGCTATCTCAAACAGTCGTTCCAGCACAGCGAAGGAACCCTTGGGCGCAAGGTGGGGCAGCTTTTCCGAAAAGCGCTCCGCCAGACCGAATTCTTCGGCGCTTTCTTCGAATTTGCGAAGGGCATCCGATTTTTCGGAGGGGGGTTTGTGTTTGTTTCACTGAGTAACCTCCTGCGTTTCCACGCAAAAATATTCAATTTTCCGTTTTCATTATAGCATATTCCGCGACGTTTTGCAAGTCCGTTTTTTTGAGGGAGCAAAACGGGAAAGAGAACGCGGACGGCGGGGGCTCCTTTTGGAGAGCCCCCGCCGCGAGGTTCAAATGCGGAAACACTTTTTGAGCGCTTTCATTTCTCCGAGGACAAGCAGGGTCTTGTTCTCGGAAAGCGTCATGTCGGGAGTGACCGCAACGCTCAATTCGCCGTTCCACTTGATTGCAAGAATGTTGATGTTGAATTTCTTTCGAATGTCGATTTCCGCAATGGTTTTTCCGATCCACGCTTTCGGGATCGACACTTCGAGGATCATGTGGGAAGCATCCAATTCCACATAGTCGTAAACATGGTCGGCGCTGTAACGCATGGCGATCCAGTGCGCGAGCTGTTTCTCGGGGTAAACGATCTCATCCGCGCCGTTGCGAAGCAGGAATTTCGCCTGCGTGTCGCTTTCGGCACGGGAAACCACCATTTTCGCGCCCAGTTCTTTGAGCAGGTTGGTCGTTTCGAGAGAGCTTTGAAAATCGTTGCCGATGGTCACGATGCAAACGTCGTAGTCGGAAATGCCGAGAGATTTGAGAAAGGCAGTGTTGGTGCTATCGCCGATTTGCCCGTTGGTGACGAAGGACATCGCGTCGTTCACGCGATCCTCGTTGTTATCGACCGCCATGACCTCGTGTCCGAGTTCATGCAGCTTTGCGGCAATGTGCTGACCGAAGCGCCCCAGACCGATGAGCAAGATGGATTTCGTTTTCATGTTGTACTCCTTTTTTCGGGTCAACCGACCGTAATTTTGTCCAAGGGAAGCTTGGATCCGTTTTTGATATTTTTACCGAGAGTCGCATAAATCAACGTGAGGCATCCCACACGTCCGAAAAACATCAAGAGGATGAGAATGGCTTTGGAAACCGTTCCGAGCGTGGGCGTCAGCCCGAGGGAAAGTCCTACGGTACCGACGGCGGACGCCGTTTCAAACAGGCAGTCGCGGAGCGGCAACCCCTCCACCGCGCAAATGGTGAGCCCACCGGCGAAAAAAAGGGAAATATAAATCATGAAGATCGCGGCGGCGTGCTTGACCGTTTCGTCCGAAACCCGACGGTTGAGCAGCTGTGCGTTATCCCGCTTGCGGAAAATGGAAATGACCGACGCGATCAAGACTGCCAACGTTGTGATCTTCAAACCGCCCGCCGTGGAGCCCGGTGCGCCGCCGATGAGCATGAGGGGGATCATCAGCAAAAGTCCCGCGTCGTTCATGGAATTCAGATCCACGGTGTTGAAACCCGCCGTTCGCGGGGTGATGGATTGGAAGAGGGACGCCAGCAACCGTTTTCCCGCGGGAAGGTCGGTGAATTCCACAAAATAGAAGAACACCGCGGGCAGAACGATCAGGGACAGTGTGATAAGAATGATGACTTTGCTCTGCATTCGGTATTTCCGGAAGTGGAGCTTGTTTTTGCAAACGTCCTCCCAAGTTAAAAATCCGATGCCGCCAATGACGATCAGGAGCATGATGACAACGTTGATCACAGGCTGACCCGTGTAGCTCGTGAGCGACGAGAACGGCTCGCGGTACCCCATTAAATCAAATCCGGCATTGCAGAATGCGGAAATCGAATGGAAAAACGACATCCAGATCCCCTTTGCTCCGAAATCCCGAATGAATACCGGCATCATGATTGCGGCGCCGATCAACTCGATGCGAAGGATCGCTTTCAGAATGAACCGCACCAAATGGACGATCCCGCCCACGCTCGGCGCGGAGAGGGAATCCTGCATGGTGTCCCGCTGCATGAGCCCGATTTTCTTTCCCGAAAAGATGGCGACCGCCGCGGCAACCGTGATCACGCCCATGCCGCCGATCTGAATGAGGATCAGAATGACCAGTTGCCCGAAGCCCGACCAGTAGGTGGCGGTGTCTTGCACGATGAGCCCCGTGACGCAGACCGCGGAAGTTGACGTGAAGAGCGCGTCAAAAAACGGCGTGACTTTTTCGGAACGGCTGGAAATCGGCAACATCAAAAGCAACGCACCGACCACAATGACAGCCGCAAAGCCAAGCAGAATGATTTGAAATGACGAGAACTTATTTCTGATCCGTTTCAAAAACATAGGCATAGGCGCTTATCGTCCTTTTCCATACTGTACGAGGGTATCTCTCCGAACAGTATAACACATTTTCCGCTTTTTTTCAAGTGTTTTTGGGAAAAAGCCTGTCAGGATACGATATCGACGCCTTCAAAACGCAAAAGTCTGGCTTTCCGTTCCATGCCGCCGGCGTATCCCGTCAAAGATCCGTCGGAGCCGATCACGCGGTGGCAGGGAATGATGATGGCAATGGGGTTGCGATGTGCGGCGCCGCCGATCGCTCTTGCGAGCAAACGACGCCCGTTCCCCGCGATCTTGGCGGCAAGATCGCCGTAGGAGACCGTTTCCCCGTAGGGAATATCGCAAAGATGTGCCCAGACTGCTTTTTGAAAATCGCTTCCGCGAGGATTCAGGGGAAGTTCGCTCGATCGAGGACGCAATCCGCCGAAATAGCGGTCGAGCCATTCGACCGCCCGAAGCAGGACGGGGTCGTCCGTCGTTTTTTCGGGAATCGTGTTCGGTTGGGGCTTTTCCGCAAATCGAAGCGCGGTCAAAAAACCGTTCTCGCTCGAAAGCAACAAGGCACCGACCGGTGAAGAATAGATATGTTCGGGCATGGTTTTCTCCGTTTGGTTCGTTTTTTTGTGTAACATTATTATAACAAAAAAGAAGCGCAAATGCAATAGAACTGCCGGACTTTCCCTTGCGGCTTTCGGTGAATTTCCCGAATATTTTTAACGGGACTTGACAATACTTCGCAGAAGTTATATAATACAAGGGAGATAAAATTTTTTTGGGAGATTTCCGATGAGCTTTTTCTCAATTCTTTCTCTTGTGGGCGGGCTGTCGTTTTTCCTTTTCGGAATGCACGCCATGTCCTCTTCGTTGGAAAAAATGGCGGGCGGCAGGCTGGAACGCTCCTTGAAAAAGGTGACGGACAACCCGTTTTTGAGTTTGCTGTTCGGCATGGTCATCACGGTTGCCATGCAGTCCTCCTCCGCAACCACGGTCATGTTGGTCGGGTTGGTCGGTTCGGGGATCATGCAGTTTTCGCAAACGATCTATGTGATCCTCGGCGCGAACGTGGGAACGACCCTGACCGCGTGGCTCCTGTCTCTTTCGGGGGTGGAGGCCTCGTCCGTTTGGGTTCAGATGCTCAAACCCGCCAATTTCTCGCCGATCGTGGCGCTGGTGGGCATTGCCCTTTTGATGTTTTCCAAAAGCACCCGCAAACGTACCGTGGGGAATACGTTGGTCGGGTTCGCGCTCTTGATGTTCGGGATGACCATGATGAGTACAGCTGTCAGCCCACTTGCCGAGTCACCGGCGTTTGCCTCGATGCTCAAAGGGCTTGCCAATCCGTTTGTCGGGTTGTTCCTCGCGCTGATTTTCACAGCCGTTGTGCAGAGCTCGGCGGCGGCGATCGGTGTTTTGCAGGCGCTTTCCTTCACGGGCAGTATGAGCGTGGGCATGATGATCCCGATGGTGATGGGATTGAATATCGGCACGTGCGCAACGTCCATGATCTCCTGCATCGGCACCAACATCGGAGCCAAGCGCGTGGCGGCAACGCATCTTTCCATCAAAGTTCTCGGCGCGGTTTTTTGCCTGCCCTTGTTCCTCATTCTGAAATGGGTCGGGGCGCTTCCTTTCGCGGAAACCGCGGCAACGCCGTGGGGCATTGCGTTGATCCACACGGTGTATAATCTGATTCTGACGGTCGTTTTTCTTCCGCTCGCCAAACCATTAACGGGTTTGATCGCCCGCTTGCTGAAAGAAAAGCAGACGGCGGAAAAGGTCGATTTTGTGCTGGACGAGCGGTTGCTTCGTGTGCCGTCGATCGCAATTGCGGAATGTCGGAACAAAACGGCGGAAATGTGCTCGCTTGCGAGACGGACGATTTTGAAGTCTTTCGATATTCTGTTCGCCTATGATGTCAAAAAGGCCGACGCGATCCTCGAGAGCGAGGATCGGTTGGATCTGTTGGAGGACAAGCTCGGAACTTATCTGGTTCCGCTCGGCGTTGGGTGCCAGTTGACCGAGGACAGCCGACGGATTTCGCAAATGCTGCATTCGATCGGCGATTTCGAGCGGCTGGGGGACCATGCGGTCAACCTGTTGAAAGTCTCGAAAGAACTCCACGAAAAAAAGATCGTGTTCTCCAAGGACGCGCAAACCGAACTTGCAACGGTCATTCGGGCAACCGCGGAGATCTTGGAGATCACCGAGGCGGCGTACTGCAAAGAGGATTCGGCAACGGCGGGACGCGTGGAACCGCTCGAACAGGTGATCGACGGATTGATCGCGACGGTGAAAGACCATCACATCAACCGATTGGTGACCGGGAACTGCACCATTGAACTCGGATTTATCCTTTCCGATATTTTAACCAATCTGGAACGGATTTCCGACCACTGTTCCAATATCGCCGTAACGCTGATCCAGCTCGGAAACAGCTCGTTTGAAACGCACCGGTATCTCAACGGGATCAAATACGGAAACGACGAAGCCTTTGAACGTCAATTTGCCGAGTACGCCGAAAAATATCGGGTATGATCGCTTTGGAGTAATTTTTTCGGCGAGGGGGAGCACCCTTTTCTTTGCAAAGAAAAGGGTGCTCCCCCTCGCGCAATCTTCTTTCAGCCTATCTTTTTCCCACCAGTTCCGCAATGCGGGGCGGGAGCGGGACGTCACTTACAATGGCGTCGAGTTCGGAAACGCTGCCCATATTATAAAAAGCGGTCTTACCGAACTTACTGCTGTCGAGCAGAAGAATTTTCTTGCGGCAACACTCGAACATCACGCGGCGCATATTGGCTTCTTCCAACATCCGTTCGGTCATTTGTCCGTTGTCGGAAAGACCGTTGCAGGAGAAGAAGAGAAGATCGGCGTTGATATGGCGCACGAATTGTTCCGCCTGCTCGCCGATATAGGAAAAAGAATGAATGATCATCTGCCCGCCCGTGCAGAATGTGCGAATGTTTGCTTCCGCAAGCGAAACCGCTGTTTTCGCACCGCTTGTGACCACCAGAAGGTCTTTGAAACGAGAGAGATAGGGAACCAGATGGTAGGCGCTGGTGGAACCGTCGAGCATGAGAACCATGCCGTCCTCGACAAATTCGGCGGCGCGCCGACCGATCTCCGATTTTACGGAACTGCGTTCGTTTTCACGGAGCAAAAACGGAATTTCGCGATCTGCGGCTCCCTCTCGGACGATAGCGCCGCCGTGAACCTTCCGAAGCAGTCCCCTGTCGGCGAGTTCGGTAAAGTCGCGGCGAATGGTCGGCTCGCTCACAAACAGGCGGGCGGCAAGTTCCCGAACCGTTAAATCGGGGTTTGCCGTGAGATGCTCCAGAATTTTTGTTTGTCGCTCTTCCACACGCATAAAGAGACCTCCATGACGATTTGTGATTATTTTAGTGTGTTTTTGTGATTATTTGGAAATATTTTCGGCACAGATTGACAAATCCGTGATTTTATTATATCATATTCATGAGCATTCTGTCAACCCTAAATGAAAAAACGGAGGAATGAACATGAAAACAACGGCAGTGAGACTGCACGGCGCAATGGATTTGCGCCTCGAAACATTTGAACTTCCCGAAATCACGGCGGACGAGGTTTTGCTGCGTGTGGAAAGCGACACGGTTTGCGCTTCCACCTATAAAGCGGTAAAGCAGGGAAGCGCACACAAGCGCGTTCCCGAAGATATTGCCGAGAATCCCGTGATCATCGGACATGAAATGTGCGGCACGATTGAGAAAGTGGGAGAAAATCTCAAAAAGGAGTGGAAAGTCGGTCAGCGTGTTGTGATTCAACCCGCTCTTAAACTCGAAAGCGGATATGATCCCGGCTATTCCTACCGTTATATCGGTGGCAATGCGACCTATTCGGTCGTTCCGAAAATCGTGTTGGAGCGCGGATGTCTGGTCCCGTATGAAGGGGACAGCTTTTTCAAAGGGTCGTTGGTGGAATCCCTCGGATGCGTTCTGCGTGCGTATAAGGGGTGCTATCACACCGATTACAGTAACTATGTCCGAACCGACGGCGCCAAGCGCGGCGGACGGCTGGCAATTCTCGGCGGCGCGGGACCGATGGGCATTGGCGCGATCGTACTTGCCTCCGGCTATGCGGGCATAGGGCAGGTCGTTGTGACCGACATCAACGCGGAGCGACTTGCGGACGCGGAGCGGAAATTCTCTCCGAGTGCGGCGAAAAGTCGGGGAACCGAATTGATTTATTTGAATACCGCGGGCATGGATGACCCTGTAAGCTACCTTCGCGAAATTTCGGAAGGCGGGTTTGACGATGTGTTTGTCATGGTTCCGTCCCCCGCACTCTTTTCCATGGCGGAAGCGATTTGCCGCGAGGATGGGTATATCAACTTCTTCGCGGGTCCCGCCGTCCATGATCTTCCCGGATCGCTCAATCTTTATCGGGTGCATTACGACGGTATCCACGTGGTCGGAACGGCGGGAAGCATTCCCGAGGACACCGTGGACGTTATTCGGTTGATTGAGCAAAACAAGATTGACCCGAGTGCGCTCGTTTCGCATATTCTCGGATTGAAGGATGTGGCAAACGCCGTGTTCGGCATGGAAAAACCGAGCGGTGCGAAAAAGGTCTGCTATCCGCACCTCGATATCCCCATGATTGCCGTGGACGAATTGGGTGAATGGGGCAAGAAAGACCCGCTTTACGCAAAACTCCACGACATCGTGAAAGCAAACGGCGGCATTTGGTGCGCCGAGGCGGAGCGCTACCTACTTGCCAACGCACCGAGAATCGAAGGAGATTATCCGGAAGGAGCAAAATGAATGAAAGCGATCCGAACCGTCACGATCAACCCCTGCTTTGATTGGCACTATACCGTTCCGAACTTTGAAGCGGGGAAAGAAAATCTTGTGACCGCGATGACGGTGGAAGCGGGCGGGAAAGGCGTGAACACATCCCGCGCGCTCCGCGTCAACGGGGTGGAAAATCTCGCCTATATCATCCTCGGGGATGAGAACGGCGACGCGTTCGTTGCCTATCTCAAAAAGGATGACATTCCCTGTCGGTGCTTTACCGTCAAAGGGCGCATCCGCGAGAACATCACCGTTCATCCGTCCAAAGGGAAGGAGACGCGCATCTCGGTCAACACGTTTTGCGTACCGGAAGCCGTGTTTGCCGAAATGGAAGCCGCGATCCTTTCCGAGGATTTGCCGAATCTGTTGGTTTCTTTTTCGGGGCGTATCCCGACGGGACTTGCAAAATCCCGCGTGAAAGAGATGTTGAAGAAATTGATCGCGGGTGGTGCGCGGGTCGTTGTGGATTCGTCGTCTTTCACCCCCGATGACTTGCGCGAACTTCACCCGTGGTTCATCAAGCCGAATGAACAGGAGATCGAGGCGTTTCTCGAAAGCGCACCCGCAACGGCACTCGATGCCGCCCACGCCGCGAGGAAATTGGTGCATGCGGGAGTGAGCGAAACGGTCATGATAAGCCTCGGCGGTGAAGGCGCCGCGTATTCCGACGGAGAGAACACCTATGTTCTGCATATTCCCGCGTTGGAAAATCCCGTTTCCACAGTGGGCGCGGGGGACAGTACCATTGCGGGCTTGCTCGCGGGTACGGCAGAGGGACTTCCGTTGGAAGAGACGCTTCGGCTTGCCGTTTCCTACGGTACCGCCGCCTGCATGACCGCGGGAACGCTCCCTCCGCGCCCCGAGGACGTAAAAACGGTTTTGGGGCAAGTGCGCGCCGAGCGGGTTTGACGGAGCGAAAAGAGAGAACAAACGAAAAGACCGTCGCCATGCGACGGTCTTTTTTGAGTGAAAAGCGGAAGATTTATCAACAACTTTTTTATTTTGCAAGGATCCGTTATGTTTCCGCTCTTGCGGTAATATGCAGACATAACTGAAATCAGGATAGTAAAAAATGTATAAGGTATTGGGAAAAATGATTGCAAGAAATCGGGACAATAAGGGTTATCCGTCGGCAACCATTGCGTGTCTCGGTGACAGCGTGACCCGAATGCACAACTCAATATGATCAACGCCGGCATCAGTGGAAATAACACTTTGCAAGGGCTTGAAAGGTTGGATCGCGATGTGCTGCGGCTTTCTCCTGATTTAGTGACCGTATGCTTCGGTTTGAATGATTGTTGCAATGGAGAAAGTTTTATTGATGCGTATTCGCGCAACCTCGGTGAAATATTCGACCGTTGTCTTGCCTGCGGGGCAGATGTCATTTTCTTAACGCCGAACCGCATGAACACAAGAGTGATGTATGAGCCTTGTGAGGTTATTGCGAACCGTCCACTTCATCATTGGGCGAAAGCGTACCGAACTTCTTTTCCGTTCAGAACCGAAAGAATGCCGGTCCGTTCACATGGTACGGCGTTTCCGTTTTCATCGGTAAAGGTCAGGGGACGTTCACTTACAAACCCCGTTGTCCCTGCTTCACAAAGCGTGATTTGATTGTCATCCTGCTTTTCGATCGCGCCCACGCCCATGAACAAGTCGAGCCGCCCCAACGCGGCGACGCCGTTCTTCATGGGAACAAAGGTGTAAAGTCGGAACTCGTCGCGGTTCTCCAACCGAACGGGAATTTCCTCGCCCGCTTGCAGGATCCCCGCCGTTTTCGTGAAGTATTCGTAGTAGGCATAAGTGCCCAAGGGCAAACGGGCGTTTTCGGGAGAAACGAACCCGCTCACGGAACGGTTTTCCGCTTGAATGTTGAACACGGCAACAAGCCCGTTCTCTCCGATCCGGTTTCGGATCTTAAAGATCTTGTTGGTTTTCGTGGGATTCTCCATCAGGCAGTCCTCGGTGGGCGTGGCGCTCTCGTCCGGTCGTATGATCCTTCCGCTTTGCAGAAGAAGCGGTTTCAGAACTTCCGGTCGGGTTCGCCCGATCTTGTCCGAAACGTAGATCGGTCCGCCGCTGATCGCCCGACAAAGACTGTTCTTTGCGGCTTGCTCGTCGTCCGTCCACCACATATCCCAGTCGTTGACGTAGAACTGTCCCTGCAATAGTCCGTTATAGGCGCATTGCAGAATATTCTTGGCAAACCACTCGCGGCTCTCGGGCATGAAGTCGTCCGAACAGCGGCTGATCGCGCTTCTTCGGTTGAACATACATTCGGACGGCATCCCCATACAGTTGATGAGCGCGCCGCCGAAACAGTCGTCGGTCGCGTTGTCGATGGCGTTCTGGATCGCCTTTGCGCTCTGCCCGATGGGGGCGATCCCACGATAGCGATTGTGAAAGCCCTGATTGTCGATCTTCACAAAGTCCGCGCCCCACGACTTGACGGTGCGGCACAAGTCCCCGAAATATGCCTGTGCTTTTTCGGTTTCGGGAGAAACGATCCGTTGACCGGATGGCGTGGTGACGAGATTTTCCTTTTCCTGCTCTTCGATCTCGCTTCCGGGTTCCAATCCCGCCCAATAGCCGGTGGTGGGGAACCAGACGCCGACGTTCGGGATGCCCGCGCGGTGCAAGTCGTCCACCACCGCTTTCATGCCGTGCGGGAAGCGGACGGGGTCACCCTCAAAGGAGCGCAGTTTGCTTTTGTGCATGGTGGAAACCATACTGCCAAAAGACGCGTCTGCCGGAATTTCGTTCAGCGCGGGAACGTCCGCCCACATATCGTCGAGGATCGCAAACCGGACCGGAACCTTCTTTTCGCGGAACTCGGCGGCTTTCTCCAACATTCCCGCATGATTGACGCGGATCTGCATGGCATCCCAGGAACACCAGCCGAAGGTATTGAACACGTCGGCAACCGGACGTTCTTTCCGCATGGGAAGACCCAGAAACGAGCCAGCGGCTTCGGCAATGTCAAAGAGCAGGGAAAGCGGGTGATCTCCGCGCATGGAAAGAAACGCGGGTTGCTCGCAACATTCGGTTACGGGCGCGTTTGCGTACATCCGAAAAGCAAGACCTTCTTCTGTTCCGCAGAGAACGGTTTTGAAGACGTTGCCGCAAAGGGGCAGAATGGCGAGATAGCCGTCGCCGTCGCGGATCAGGAGTTCCTGCACGCGGTCGGGCAGGGAAGACAGATCGTCCCCCCACACGGGACGGCACCAGAACGGCGAATGGTTTTCGATGGCAAGGTAGGGAGCGTTCGGCAGATCGGCATAGAGCAGGATCGCGGAGTCGGGATCAAATCCCGCTTCGCATTGTGCGGAAACCAAACAAACCGTCCCGCGGTCGCCGAATACGGGACGCTGTTCCGACCGGACGCCGTGTTCGATCGTGTTGTTTTGTCGGTCGGTAATCATCGATTTTCGAAGTGATAGATTCATTATGTTCTCCTCTTGATATGTCTTAATATGGCAAAAACAAAGCGCGTTCCGCCCCTGCTTGGTTCGGGCTGTGGAGCGAGATCATACGCGTTCCGTCAAGTGTTTCAAACAACATGGCGTGTCCGCCGTCGAACGGGAAGCGACTGCCGAGGTGGCGCCACGGACCCCGCAAAGTTCCGCTTTCGCTTTCGGCTTCCAGAACAAGATATCGATTATCGTGGAAACTTGACCAAATCATGCGGAGCTTTTCGTTCTCGCGGAACAGGAACGGTCCGTCGGTCACATAGTTCCCGCTTCCGACGTGATGTTCGGTAACGGCGGGATCGTCCGAGGCACGAAAGAGCAAGAACGGTTCTCCGACGGGAGCGGTCAGATCGGGCAAAAGCGGCATCGCCCATATTTCGCCGTCTTTGACCTGCAGCCATTCGTGGCTGAATACGATGTAGGGCGTTCCGTTCTCGATCCAAAAGGTGCCGTCCAAGCACTCCCAATCGGCGGGTGTGATCGGGGTATCGGAGAGGGGAACAAAAGTCCCGTCAGGCGTATCGCAAACGAAAATGTGTGTGCCGCGACACTTTCCGTCCGCCTTGCAGCTGCCGAACAGATAGTATTTCCCGTTGTAAAAATGGACTTCCGGCGCCCAGAAATCGCGGTTCGCCCAAAAGCCGACGTCGCTCCCCCGAAAAATCACTTTCGGGTCGCTGAAATGTTCCAGATCGGTCGTGCGGTAAACCGAAAACGTGTCGGCGGCGCCGATGCTCCCATTTTTCAGCGCGGTCGTGCCGTACATATAATAGCAACCGCTGTTGCGGTCCGGCAAAATGAACGGATCGCGGATTCGGATTTCTTCTCGTTTGAACATGATTTTCTCCTGATGATATGATGTCTTTTTTAACCGCTCCTGTTCTTTTTTCTGTTCCGCATTTCTTTCGGTGTCATACCGAAGGAATTGCGGAACAATTTGTTGAAATAGGAAATATCGTTGAATCCGGATTCCAGCGCGACCGTGAGTACCTTTTTATCGGTGTTGCAGATCAGGTGAACGGCAGAGGACATTCGCGTGTTGTTGATATATTGCGGGAGCGGGATCCCCACATCCTGCCGGAACAGTTTCCGGAATTGGGAAACCGAAAGTCCGCAGCTCGCCGCGATCATCTCCTCAGACATTTTTTGCGGGTCCATATAGTTGTTCCGGATAAACAGCAGGGCGGGTTTCAGCTTCTCGGAAAGCTTCAACCGATTTTTGTTTTTGTCAATGTTTCCGATGCGCGCCGATTCGATCAGGATCTGCCCTGCGAGTAGCGCAATTTCAAGCCCGCTGAACGGATCGGCTTTTGCGTTGCCCATCAGTTTATGGATCAGATCGGCAAGCCGCGTGTGTTCCGAGGTATGAAAAACGCCGTTGTATCCTTTTTCCGCAAGTTCTTTCAGTTGGGAAATCAAACTGCCGTCCTGTTCCAAAGAAAGCTGCATAATGTCCAGGAAGATCCAGACCCATTTGCTTTCCACGTTCTCGTCGGCTTTGGAAAAATGCGGAACGTTTCTTCCAACATAGGAAATGTCCCCCGGGGCGAAGCGATAGATCCGGTTTTCAATGTGCATCTCCCCGGTCCCGCTGTAACAGATCCCGAATTCCAGACAATGATGATAATGAAGCGCGGAGATGGGTTGAAAATCCAGCGGTTCCGCCTCGCCAACGGACAAGCCGTGGGAGAGCGACGGATATCCGATTTGAAAGTACACGGGAAGAATTCATTTCTGGTGCTGTATTCCATGCGCGAAATCTCCTTTGCCTGATTATCCCTATTATACCTAAAATTACAAGAAATTGCAATAGAAAAACCGCATTTTCAGAAAAACAAGCGAAAGTTCTGATTTTATAATAGAAAATAAGCGATATAGACAAGACAAAAGCCGGCGCGCATGGTATAATAAAAGCGAACAATGGGGGCAGACTCTCGCTTTCCCCCTAAACACAGAAAAAGGAGTAGCCGATGATCCAACAAACACCCCCCATGGGCTGGAACACCTGGAACACGTTCGGACCGGAAATCAATGAACAACTGGTGCGCGAAACCGCCGATTACATCGTTTCGTCGGGGCTTGCCGCCGCGGG
The DNA here is from genome assembly GCA_017613355.1 of Clostridia bacterium. Lineage (GTDB taxonomy): Bacteria > Bacillota > Clostridia > Oscillospirales > CAG-272 > UMGS1865. The sequence continues at coordinate 2,776 of JAGAEA010000031.1, read as the reverse complement.
ATATAACTATATCATCATCGACGACGGCTGGTCGGAACTCCAAAGGGACGAAAACGATCGCCTCGTGCCGGATAGAAAGAAGTTTCCCTCCGGCATGAAAGCCCTTGCCGATTATGTGCATTCCAAAGGGCTGAAATTCGGGATGTATTCCTGCTGCGGGACCATGACCTGCGCGGGCTATCCCGGCAGTTACGACCATGAATACCTCGACGCCGAAACCTTTGCTTCCTGGGGCGTGGATTATCTCAAATACGATTTCTGCTACCATACGGGAACGCTCGCCGGCAAGTATTTCTATCGCCGGATCGGTTCGGCGCTTGCCAACTGCGGCAGGGATATTCTGCTCGCCGCCTGCTCGTGGGGCATGGAAGAAACGCAGGAGTGGATCAAATCCACCGGCGCGCATACGTGGCGGTCCACGCACGACATCCAGAACAGTTGGGCGTCGATCAAAAGCATTACCAAACAGCAGGCAAAGATGCTACCGTATAACGGTCACGGATGCTTCAACGATATGGATATGCTGATCGTGGGCATGGGCGGAAACAGTTTCATCGACGGCAGTTTCGGTACCAACGGCTGCACGCTCCACGACCACAAAACGCATTTCTCCATCTGGGCGTTGTTCGGCTCTCCGCTCATCATCGGCTGCGACATCCGCAAGATGCCGGAAGAGGCGAAAGCGATCCTGACGAACAAAGAGGTCATTGCGATCAATCAGGATGCCGGGCTCAACCAACCCTACCGCGTGGATCTCGACCGTTGCCCCGAGGATATGCTCGTCTATGCGAGACTGCTCGAAGGCGGCGATTTCGCCGTGGGCGTGTTCAACATGAGCGACGCGGACTATCGGTTCGTGTTCGGATTGGACGAAATGGGGATCACGACCAACTGCGGCAAGAAATTGGTTGCGAAAGAGCTTTGGAGCGGGGAAGAACAGCCCTTGCGGTGCGACTCCTTCGATTTGACCGTCGAACCGCACGGCGCGCGGCTTTTCCGCTGCAAACTGGTGACAAAATGACCTGCCTTCGCTGTGGGAAGAAACTCGACGCTTGGGACATCGGTGCGCATCGGAAACTGGTCAATCGGCAAGCGAAAGAATTTCTTTGTCGGGATTGCCTTGCCAAAGACCTCGGTTGGACGCGCGAATACCTTGATGAAATGATCGACCGCTACCGCCGCTGGGGATGTACGCTCTTCCCGCAGGAGAAAGCGGAAGAATAAAACACAAAAAGGAAAAACAGACAATGAAACAAAAACAACAGTATGATGTGGCGGCGATTATTTGGCCTGCCTACACGGGAAACGAACCCCGCACACGGATCTTTTGGCCGGAAGGCTACGGAGAATGGCAGACCGTGAAAGCCATGAAACCGCTCCGCCCCGGGCACGCGTGGCCGAGAAAGCCGCTTTGGGGATACGTCAACGAAGCCGATCCTTTTGTGATGGAAATGGAGATCGAAGCGGCAGTGGCACACGGCGTGAACACTTTTATCTACGATTGGTATTGGTATGAAAACCAACCGTTCCTCGAACAGTGCCTCAACGACGGCTTCCTCAAAGCCCGCAACAACCATAAAATGAAATTCTACCTCATGTGGGCGAACCATGACGCGAACTCCATGTGGGATAAGCGCATTTCCGAGCTTTATGCTCCCATTTGGAACGGTTCGGTGGATCGCAAGACCTTCGACGCGATCGTGGATCGCACCATCGAAAAATACTTCAAGCATCCTTCCTATTATAAAATCGACGGCAAGCCCGTTTACATGATCTTTGAATTGGAAAATCTCATCAAAGGGCTCGGCAGTGTGGCGGAAACCGAGCGTGCGCTTGCCTACTTCCGCGAACAGACCGTGAAAGCCGGATTTCCGGGACTGGAACTGCATCTTGTTCTGCATGATAAAAAAATGGATCTGAAACTGGATAGCGGGGAAACGTTGCTATCCTTCATCAACCGCGCGGGATTCGACGGCGTAACAAACTATCAATTTTTCGACTTTGCCGATATGGGCAGACCGTATGCCGAAATTCTGGAAGATGTGAAAAAAGAGTGGCGGAAGATCAAAGAAACGGTCAAAGTTCCGTATTATCCGAACGTTTCCGTGGGCTGGGATGCCAACCCGCGGTATAACCACCTGTTGAACGATATTTGCGTGGAGAACACGCCGGCGGAAGTGAAGAAGGGCTTTGAACTCGCAAAGCAGTACGTTGACGCGGGCAACGGCTTGCGCGCGCCGCTGATCGTGGTCAACAGTTGGAACGAATGGACTGAGGGAAGCTATCTCGAACCCGATGATCTCTACGGCTACGGCTATCTGGAAGCGATCCGCGAAGTGTTCTGCCCCGAAAAGCAAGAGTAAGGCAAGGACAAAAGCAACCTCCACCTTTGGGGGAGGGGGACCACGAAGTGGTGGAAGGAGTAAAAAAGGAAACTCCTTCCGTCATGCTCGCTTCGCTCCCATGCCACCTCCCTCGGGGAGGGAGGTTTTGAGGTACACCGCTTCGAAGATGATCTCGCTGTAAGAAAACATCCCTTCCAACCGTAGGGGCGTGTTCTATATCTGCCCGCGGCGTTTCTCCAAATTCTTTGTGGGAAGGTCAAGGGCAGAGACTCATCCACCGCTGGCGCGGTCCCCCGATCCCAGACTGCTTCGCAGTCATAGGGAAGGTCAGGATTGTTCCGCACAAACTTGATGTGTGTTTCTCTAACGATAGCAAGCAGATATTCAAAAAGATAAAATAATCAAAGGGAACGAGCTACGTCCTTTACCTT
>JAGAEA010000004.1 GCA_017613355.1 Clostridia bacterium | reverse complement strand
GGTATCTTACCGTCAGACAGGCTTGACGAGCTTTTTTGGAATTGAATAGGATCGTGCAAATAAAAAACGAGTAGGGACCTTGACAAAGGGCGGTGGTTGTGGTATAATAACCACAACCACACGGAAGTGGGGTTACAAAATGGTAACCGCTTTTGCAATCAGATCGATCACAATATTGCCGTATTGAACAATCAGATTGCGAATGAAGTAAACGCGCATTTTGTCACCCCCCCTTCCGTGTGGTTTTCTTTGAGCAAGAGACCGCAACCGCCGCGCTTTGTCAAGGGTAAGGTATTGGAAAAGGGATGAGGCGGAGGCACTTGGAGAGAAGAGAGAATGCACGAGGCGATGAAAGCCGCAAAAATAGAACCCCGAAATTTTTTTATTGACTTTCGCGAAGCGATGCGCTATAATAAATGTAAATGTATCGAAGGCAGGAGGTGGTTTGCTTGCGGCTTGATAAAATGCTGTCCGATTGCGGCGTTGCGTCCCGCTCGGAGATCGCCGAAGCCTGCCGTGCGGGAACCGTTACGGTCAACGGCGCAGTCGTCAAGCGCGCCGATACGCGCGTGAACGAAGAGACCGACGAGGTGGTTTATCGCGGTCAAACAGTCCGCTACCGGAGGTTTGTCTATCTGCTCCTGAACAAGCCGGAAGGGTATGTCAGCGCAACGGAGGACGGACACGATCCCGTGGTCACCGACCTGCTTCCCGCCGAGTATCGCCGCATGGGGATTTTCCCTTGCGGTCGGTTGGATAAATACACCACGGGGCTGATGCTCCTGACCAACGACGGCGAGCTTTCCCACCGTTTGCTCGCGCCGAAAAGTCATGTGACAAAGCGTTATCGGTTCGGCTTGGAAGCTCCGTTGACTGCCGAAGCCGTTTGCGCGATCGAGGCGGGCGTGAACATCGGCGGCTATGTGACAAAGCCCTGCAAGATCGAGCTTGAAGCGCCCGACCGCGGTGTGATCGCCATTACCGAGGGAAAATACCACCAAATCAAGCGGATGATGGAAGCCGTGGGGAACCGCGTGGTCTCGCTCGAACGCGTCTCGTTCGGGTCGCTCGCGTCGGACGTTTCGCTTGCCCGCGGAGAATGGCGCGAATTAACGCCCGAAGAGCTGTTCCGTCTCCGTTCCGAAGCAAATCTGAAATAAAAAAGGAATGAAACCGATGAATATTAACGAGATCCTTGCAAAAGAACTGAACCTCAACCCCGATCAGGTGGAAAAAACCGTTGCTTTGATCGACGAGGGAAACACCATCCCGTTTATCGCGCGTTATCGCAAGGAAGTGACGGGAAGCCTTGACGACACCGTTCTGCGCGAGCTGAACGACCGCTTGACCTTTTTGCGCAACCTCGAAAAGCGCAAACAGGAGGTCTTTGATCTGATTTCCGCACAGGAGAAGATGACCCCCGAGATCCAAGCCGCCATTGAAGCGGCAAAGACCGTGACCGAGGTAGAGGACATTTACCGTCCGTTCCGTCCGCACCGCAAGACCCGCGCTTCGGTTGCCCGCGAAAAAGGGCTCGAACCCCTTGCCGAACTGCTCATGGCGCAGGAAAAATCCTATGAACCGTCCATCGAAGAGCAGGCGGCGACTTATATCGACGAGGAAAAGGGCGTTGCAAGCGTTGAGGAAGCCTTGCAGGGCGCGCGCGACATCATTGCCGAGGATATTTCGGACAACGCCGAATACCGCAAGGAGCTTCGCGCGCTGACTTTCGATTACGGCACGCTTTCCGCCCGCGCCGCCAAAGACGAGGATTCGGTTTATGCGCAGTATTACGACTATTCGGAAGCCCTCAAAAAGGTTGCTCCGCACCGTGTGCTCGCCCTGAACCGCGGCGAGAAGGAAGAATTCCTGAAAGTGGATATTTCGGTGGATGAAGAAGTGGTTTTGCGCGGGTTGCGCCAAAAACTGCTCAAAGGGAACGGCAGTCCCGCCACCGAACACGTTGCCGTGGCGCTGACGGACGGTTATGAACGCCTGATCGCGCCTTCGATCGAGCGCGAGATCCGCAACGATATTTTCGACAACGCCTGCGAGGGCGCGATCAAAGTTTTTGCCGACAATCTTTCGCATTTGCTCATGCAGTCGCCGCTCAAAGGAAAAACCGTTCTCGGCTTCGATCCCGGTTACGCTCACGGTTGTAAGCTCGCCGTGGTGGATCGCACCGGCAAGGTCGTGGACACGGCGGTCATTTATCCCGTCAAACCGCGCGAGGACATCGTTCGCAGTAAGGCGACCGTCAAACGGTTGGTGGAGCGCCATAACGTGGACGTGATCGCCATCGGAAACGGGACGGCTTCCAAAGAGAGTGAAATTTTCATTGCCGGGCTTCTCAAAGAGCTTGACCGCGACGTCAAATATATCGTCGTCAGCGAAGCGGGCGCTTCGATCTATTCCGCGTCCAAACTCGCCGCCGAAGAATTTCCGGAATTCGACGTCATGCAGAGGAGCGCCGTTTCCATCGCGCGTCGCCTTCAAGATCCGCTTGCCGAACTTATCAAGATCGACCCGAAGGGGATCGGCGTCGGTCAATACCAGCACGACATGAAGCAGGCGAGGCTCGACGAGGCGCTCGGCGGGGTCGTTGAGGACTGCGTGAACGCGGTCGGCGTGGATATAAACACCGCGTCCTATTCGCTCCTTTCCTATATTTCCGGGATCAACCTTGCCTCGGCGAAAAACATTGTGAAATACCGCGAGGAGAACGGCGAGTTTTCCGAGCGTTCCCAGTTACTCAACGTGCCACGCATCGGGGCGAAAGCCTACGAACAGGCGGCGGGCTTTTTGCGCGTTCCCGACGGAAAGGAAATTTTCGACAATACGGGCGTGCATCCCGAATCCTATGACGCCGCCGAGCAACTGCTCTCGCGCTTCGGCTACACCAAAGAGGACGTTCGCGCCGGAAATCTCCGCGAACTCGGCGAAAAGGTCAAATCGGTTGGAAGCAAAGCACTCTGCGCGGAGCTCGGCATCGGCGAACCTACCCTGAACGATATCGTTTCCGAACTTCTCAAACCGGGTCGGGACATCCGCGATACGCTTCCGCCCCCCGTTCTGCGCGACGATATTCTGAGCCTTGAAGACCTCAAACCCGACATGGAATTGACGGGAACCGTCCGAAACGTGATCGACTTCGGCGCGTTCGTGGACATCGGCGTGCATCAGGACGGTCTGGTGCATATCTCCCAGCTCGCGGATAAATTCGTCAAACATCCGTCGGAAGTCGTTAAGGTCGGGGACGTGGTAAAGGTGCGCGTTCTGAGCGTGGATATTCCGAAAAAGAGGATCTCGTTGACCATGAGAAAAAAATCCTGATCCGAACGGGGAATTACCGCGAAATCGGGTTGTTCACAATTTGCATATAAATTTTATACAAATTGCACAATTTGAAAGCGTAATTTTTGGAGAAATCACATCTTCCATTTTTGAAAAAAGTTTGGTATAATATTATACGGTGAGTTTTTATGCCAGTTACCAGGCATTGGGACACAGGAGGAATCATAACAAAAATGGCAAGTCTATCGTTGAGACACATCTACAAGAAATACCCCGGCGGTGTTACCGCCGTTTCGGATTTCAATCTTGAAATCAAGGATAAGGAATTTCTCGTTCTGGTCGGACCTTCCGGTTGCGGTAAGTCCACAACGCTTCGTATGATCGCGGGTCTGGAAGAGATCAGCGAAGGGGAACTTTTCATCGGCGACCGTTTGGTCAACGATGTGGCGCCGAAGGATCGCAAGATCGCAATGGTGTTCCAGAACTACGCTCTTTATCCGCATATGTCCGTGTTTGAAAACATGGCGTTCGGATTGAAGCTCAGCAAAGTACCGAAGGAAGAAATCAAGAAGAGAGTGGAAGCTGCCGCCCGCAGCCTCGATATCACCCACCTGCTCGACCGTAAGCCGAAGGCTCTTTCGGGCGGTCAGAAACAGCGTGTCGCGCTCGGACGCGCGATCGTCCGCGACCCGCAGGTGTTCCTCTTGGACGAACCGCTCTCCAACCTTGACGCGAAATTGCGCGCGGCGATGAGAACCGAGTTGACCAAGCTCCACAACCGCGTTCAAACGACTTTCGTTTACGTGACGCACGACCAGGTCGAGGCTATGACCATGGCAACGAGAATCGTTGTTATGAAGGACGGTCTTATCCAGCAGGTCGACGCACCGCAGAAACTTTACGATCAGCCCGTGAACCTCTTTGTGGCGGGATTTATCGGCACACCGCAAATGAACTTCCTCAATGGCTCTCTGGAAAAGAGAAACGACGGCGTTTACTTTATCTACGAAGGCAACGCCCTCAAACTGCCCCAGAGAAAGGCGACCGATCCCGCATTGCAGGAATACATCGGCAAGGAAGTGATCGGCGGTCTGCGCCCCGAGTGCATCTTTGACGATCCGGATGACCTGAAAAAGTATGAGGATTCCTCGCTGGAAGCGTATGTGGATGTGACCGAGCTTATGGGCGCGGAGATCTATCTCTACCTGAATGTGGGTGAGGAAGGAAAGTTGACTGCCCGTGTTGCGGCGGATTCCGTGACCCGTGCGGGCGACACCGTGAAAATCGCCTTTAACATGGAAAAAATGCACATTTTCGATAAAGATACCGAGCGTTGCATCATCCATTGATAAAATGATAGAAAAAAACGGAGAAAAATGCAAATTTTTCTCCGTTTTTCTTATTAATAGGTATTGATTTTTTTTTGACAATGTGCTATAATATGTTGATGCTTTTTGTAAGGAAGGCAGAGATGCCGTGAAACAACGGGTATCGAACGAATTTTGATCCAATCAGGAAGGATGGATTTACTTATGAAAAAGAAGCTCACAACGGTTACCTTTCAGGGAACACCCGAGCAGGAAAAGGAATTGCTCGCCGTGATCGAAAAACACAAGGGCGAAAAGGGAAGCATGATGCCGATCCTGCAAGAGGCACAGGGAATTTACGGTTATCTTCCGATCGAAGTTCAGAAGATCATCGCGGCAAAAACCGGCACCTCGCTTGAAGAGATTTTCGGGATCGCTTCCTTCTATTCTCAATTCAAGCTCAACCCCGACGGGAAGTATGCCATTTCGGTATGCCTCGGAACCGCGTGCTACGTCAAGGGCTCCGGCGACGTTCTCGATGAAATTTCCAAGCAGCTGAACGTGCCGATCGGAAGCACCTCGCCAGACGGCAAATATTCCGTGGAAGCGACCAGATGCCTCGGTGCTTGCGGCCTTGCCCCCGTTATGACGATCAACGGTGAAGTTTACGGCTCCTTGAAAAAGGAAGATGTCAAGGATATTCTGGCAAAGTACGTTTGATTGGAAAGAAGCCGTAAAGCAATGAAAATTCGTCAGATTCAGGAGTTGCTCGATGCGGAGATCGTTTGCGGAGACGATCACCTCGACAGAGAGGTCTATTCTGCCTGTGGCAGCGATATGATGAGCGATGTCCTTGCCTATGTCAAGGATCAGGCAGTTCTGCTCACCGGCTTGGTGAATACGCAAGTGGTGCGTACGGCGGAAATGATGGACATGGTTTGCATTGTGTTTGTGCGCTCCAAAGTTCCCACGCAGGAGATGCTCGACCTTGCAAAGGAAAATGACATGGTACTCCTCAAAACAAAGAAAAGAATGTATGAGGCGTGCGGAAAGCTGTATGCCGGCGGACTTGTCGGCAATAAGACGGCAAAATGAGTGAAGCGGTCGTTACGTTGCATTTCAGCGTGGATGGTGAGGATTTCACTTCTGCCGGTCAGGCTTCCGTTCAAGTCAAAAAGAGTCTACGGCAACTCGGAATCAGTCCGGAGATTATCCGCAAGGTCTCCATTGCCATGTACGAGGGCGAAATCAACATGGTGATCCACGCCGGCGGCGGGGAAGCCGATGTTTTGATCTACGAAGATCATATCGAAATCCGGCTCGACGACCACGGTCCCGGCATTGCCAATATCGAAATGGCGATGCAGGAAGGTTGGTCCACCGCGCCCGATAATATTCGTTCACTTGGGTTCGGAGCCGGTATGGGCTTGCCGAACATGAAGCGCTATACAGACGAAATGAAGATTAATTCGGTTCTCGGAGAGGGAACTCATATTGTTATGAAGGTCAACCTCTGAAAAGCCGTTTCGGAAGGGGGACGGAATGAACACCTACGAACATTCGGTTTCATTGGATGTCTCAGCGTGCACGGGATGTACAACCTGTTTGAAACACTGTCCCACTGAGGCGATCCGTATCCGCGAAGGTCACGCGGTCATCAATCCGAACCGTTGCATTGACTGTGGCGTTTGCATTCGTAATTGCCCGCACAATGCGAAAAAAGCGACTTACAGCAAGTTGGATCAGGTGTTGCGGAAGAAAAAATGGAAAATTGCACTTCCCGCACCTACACTGTACGGTCAGTTTGAAAATCTTGACGATATCGACTATGTTTTGCAAGGGCTCCTCGACATCGGTTTTGATGATGTGGTCGAGGTTTCGCAGGCTGCGGAATTTGTTTCGGCATACACGCGGAACTATTTGAAAGCAGACGGGATCGCAAAACCCGTTATCAGCTCGGCGTGTCCCGTTATTCTGCGGTTGATTTCTTTGCGCTATCCCACTTTGCAGGGACATATCATGCAGCTTTTGCCGCCAATGGAAATTGCCGCCAAAATGGCGCTCGAAAAAACGGCAAAAAACCACCCCGAATTGAAACGGGAAGATATTTGCATTTGTTTTATTTCGCCATGTCCCGCAAAGGTCAGCTATGTCCGAAACGGGTTTGGCGACTATAAAAGCGAAGTGGATGAAGTGGTTTCCGTCAGCGACGTTTATTTCGCTTTGCTGAATGTCATGCGACGGGGCGATCAAGCCCCCGATCCGCTTTCGCGCTCCGGCATGATCGGAATCAGTTGGGCAACGTCGGGCGGAGAAGCGTCCGCGATCTTTAACGACAAATATCTGGCGGCGGATGGCATTGAAAATGTCAACCGTGTGTTGGATCAGTTGGACAACGGTAACATTTCTTCACTGGAATTCATTGAGCTTAACGCTTGCCCGGGTGGATGCGTGGGCGGAGCAATGGCGGTGGAAAACCCATTTGTCGCAAAAGCGCGTTTGCAAAATTTGCGTCGCTATTTGCCGGTCTCGCAGAATTTTCTTGATGATGAAAACAAGGAGTATATTCCGGGGTCTTATCTGTTTGAATCACTCCCCACTTATTTGCCGATACAGCGTTTGAGCTCCAACTTTGCAGAGTCGTTGCGAATGATGTCGGACATCCAGAAAGTTCGAAGCGGTCTTCCCGGCATTGATTGCGGCGCCTGCGGCGCACCAAACTGCCGCGCATTTGCGGAAGATGTGATCCGCGGTCGTGCGGATGCTTCGGAATGTGTGGTAAAACGCAAGCAACAGCTTGAAAAGCAGCTCGGAGAAGGGACGGAAACAAACCATGACGGTTCATGAACTGGCAGAAGCTCTGCATCTCGAAACGATCGTGGAAGCCGACGGCAAACGAAAGATCGACGGTTGCTATATCGGTGATCTTTTGAGCTGGGTGATGGGACGCGCGCAGAGCGGAAATGTTTGGATTACCATCATGTCCAATATCAATATCGTTGCGGTCGCATCATTGGCGGATGTTTCATGTATCATTTTGGCGGAAGGGGTCACCGTGGAAGAAAACGTGAGGGCCGTTGCGGAAGCGAAGGGCGTAAATTTGCTTGCTTCCGAGCGTACCGCGTATGAGCTTGCGGCAAGTCTCAAAGATTTGATCGAATGAACCGCTACTACTACGATTTCCACATTCATTCCTGCCTTTCGCCTTGCGCCGATAACGACATGACCCCGAATAACATTGCAGGCATGGCGGCGTTGGCAGGGCTGAATATTGTGGCTTTGACCGACCATAATTCTTCGCGGAATTGCCCCGCGTTCTTCGCGGCGGCAAAAAAGAACGGTATCATTCCCGTCGCGGGAATGGAACTGACGACCGCGGAGGATATTCATGTCGTTTGCCTCTTTGAAAAACTCTCGGATGCCCTGCGTTTCAACGATGAAATAGATACAAAGCGTGTTCACATCAAGAACCGAACCGATATTTTCGGCGATCAGCTTTTGATGGATGAGAATGACAACGTGATCGGTACGGAACCGGATCTTCTGTCCAATGCCACCGTGATCCCGATCGGTGACGTCCCCGCGCTTGTAGAACGGTTCCATGGATTTTGCTTTCCCGCGCATATTGATCGCGAGGCAAATGGGATCCTTGCAACATTGGGATTTTTTCCGAGCGACAGCGGATTTACGTGCGTCGAGTTGCATGACCCCGAAAAGGAAGCGGAATACCGAATGCGGTATCCGCCGCTTGAAGATTTTCGGATCGTTTCGGGTTCGGACGCACATTATCTTGGAGACATCCGTGATAAGATCTGCTGCGCGGAATTGCCGGATGAACCGTACAGCAGTGAGTTTGTCCGACATCAGCTGTTCCGGTGGTTGAGAGGAGAACTGGCATGAAAGAGCTTTCACTCAACATTCTCGACATTGCGGAAAATTCCGTGAAAGCAGGCGCAACGCTTATCGGGATCGAATTGGATGAAACCGAGAACATCTTGACGCTTCGCATCACCGACAACGGTTGCGGGATGACGCCGGAAGTTTTACAAAGCGTTACAGATCCATTTTATACGACGAGGACAACTCGAAAGGTCGGTCTCGGACTTCCGCTTCTCAAACTCGCGGCAGAGCAAACGGGCGGAAAAATGACGATCACTTCCAGACATGAAACGTTGTTTCCAAAGGATCACGGAACGGAAGTGACGGCAACTTTCCAAACCCAACACATTGATTGTACCCCAATGGGGGATATCGTATCCTCGATCGTAACTTTGATCCAAGGAAATCCAGATCGGGAATTTGTGTTCCGGCATAAGAGCCGGCGGGGAACGGTTGAATTGGACACAAGGCAGTTGCGCGATGTTCTCGGAGCGGACGTTCCTTTGAACAATTTTGAAGTTTTACAATGGATCACGGAATTCCTGCGGGAGCAATACGCGGGAGAAGAAAAACTTTAACTCAATTTTATATGATATATAAGGAGAGAACTCAAAATGAAATCTTTGGCGGAACTCGCAGAAATCAGAGAAAGAATGAAGAACAAGGTCGTTCTTCGCGAGGGCGGGAACGATATGCGTGTGGTTGTAGGTATGGCAACCTGCGGAATCGCGGCCGGTGCTCGTCCGGTTTTGAACGCATTTGTTGAGGGTGTGAACAGAGAAGCACTCGGAGACAAAGTGACCGTTACGCAAACAGGGTGTATCGGTATTTGTCAGTATGAGCCTGTTGTTGAAGTGTTTCAGGCCGGCAAGGATAAGGTGACTTATGTGGAAATGACTGCCGAAAAGGCGGAAAAGGTTCTGCAAGAGCATATCAAAGGCGGCAAGGTTGTGGAAGAGTACACCATAACCAATGCCAAAAAAGCATAATTCGGAGGTATCAGAAACATGATTCGCGCACAAGTGCTATGTTGCGGCGGTACGGGATGTACTTCTTCCGGAAGCCCCAAAATTCAAGCGGCTTTCCAAAGCGAGATCGAAAAACAGGGGCTTGCCGACGAGATCAAAGTCGTGCAAACCGGTTGCTTCGGTCTCTGCGCATTGGGGCCCGTTGTCATCATCTATCCCGACGGAACGTTTTACAGCAAGATCAAGGTAGAGGATGTGGCGGAAATCGTTTCCGAGCATCTGCTCAAAGGACGTCCTGTGGAGCGCTTGATTTATAAGGAAGGGGCGGAGATCAAAACCGACGAAAACGGGGAAGTACATGCTTCTTTGAACGATACCACTTTCTATAAATCCCAGCATCGTCTGGCGCTGCGCAATTGCGGCGTGATCAATCCCGAAAACATCGACGAATATATCGCGATGGACGGTTACCGCGCGCTCGGCAAGGCGCTGACCGAAATGACGCCCGATCAGGTCATTGAAACCGTTCTGGCATCCGGTCTCCGTGGTCGCGGCGGTGCGGGCTTCCCGACGGGTATGAAATGGAAATTCGCGTCCGGCAATCGCGGGAACGTGCAAAAGTACGTTTGCTGCAACGCCGACGAGGGTGACCCCGGCGCTTTCATGGACCGTTCCGTTCTCGAAGGCGACCCCCATGCCGTGATCGAAGCAATGGCGATCGCAGGTTATGCGATCGGTGCCGATCAGGGTTACGTCTATGTCCGTGCGGAGTATCCGATCGCCGTCAAACGGTTGCAGATCGCGATCGACCAAGCGAAGGAATACGGTCTGCTCGGTAAAAACATTTTCGGAACCGATTTCAATTTCGATCTGAGCATCCGTCTCGGTGCGGGCGCGTTCGTTTGCGGCGAGGAAACCGCTTTGATGACCTCGATCGAAGGAAAACGCGGCGAACCGCGTCCCCGTCCTCCGTTCCCGGCGGTCAAGGGTCTGTTTGAAAAGCCCACGATTTTGAACAACGTTGAAACCTACGCCAACATCCCGCAGATCATTCTCAACGGCGCGGAGTGGTTCTCCTCGATCGGAACCGAGAAATCCAAGGGTACCAAGGTGTTCGCGCTCGGCGGCAAGATCAAGAATACGGGTCTTGTGGAAGTTCCCATGGGAACCACGCTCCGCCACATCATCGAAGAGATCGGCGGCGGCATTCCGAATGGCAAAAAGTTCAAGGCGGCGCAAACCGGCGGACCTTCCGGCGGATGCATTCCCGCTTCTTTGATCGACACCCCGATCGACTATGACAACCTGCTCGCCATCGGCTCCATGATGGGCTCCGGTGGTCTGATCGTTATGGACGAGGATAACTGTATGGTGGACATTGCCCGCTTCTTCCTCGACTTCACGGTCGACGAATCCTGCGGAAAATGCACGCCTTGCCGTGTTGGTACCAAGCGCTTGCTTGAAATTCTCGACAAGATCATTTCGGGCAACGGTGAGATGGAAGACCTCGATCGTCTCGAGGAACTTTCCACCTATATCAAATCCGCCTCTCTCTGCGGTCTCGGTCAAACGGCTCCGAACCCCGTTCTTTCGACCCTGCGCTATTTCAGAGACGAATACATCGCCCATATCGTGGACAAAAAGTGTCCTGCGGGCGTTTGCAAGAAGCTCATCCGCTACGAGATCGATCCCGAAAAGTGCATCGGCTGCGGCATGTGCGCCAAGAATTGCCCTGCGTCCACGATCGTGAGAACCGATTATGTGGCGGCGGGTCATAAGTTGGCTTCCATGAAGATTGAGCAGGCAAATTGCGTCAAGTGCGGCGCTTGTATGAGCAGTTGTAAGTTCAAGGCAATCAGCAAGGGTTAATGAAAGGGGATTCCGGAGAAATGGATATGATCAAAGTTATAATTAACGGAAAAGAATATTCCGTTGAAAAAGGCTCCACGGTTCTGGAAGCCGCTAAAGTGGCGAATATCGACATTCCCACGCTCTGCTATTTGAAAGACATCAATGAAATCGGCGCCTGCCGGCTGTGCTTGGTCGAGGTCGCCGAAATGCGCGGTCCCGCGCTCGGTCCTTGGAGAATGGTCACCGCCTGTGTTTACCCCTGCACGGAAGGAATGCAGATCAAGACCAACACCCCCAAGATCACCGCGTCCCGCAAGATGAACCTCGAGTTGCTTCTTTCCAACCATGATAAGAAGTGTCTCTCCTGCGTTCGCTCCACCAACTGCGAATTGCAGACCCTCTGCCGCGAATACGGCGTGGAGCAAACCACCTTTACGGGTGAGATGAACCACTACGAGATCGACAACAAAACGCCGATCATCCGCGACAATAACAAGTGCATCCTTTGCCGTCGCTGTGTGGCGACCTGCGCGAAGGTGCAGGGAATCGGCGTGATCGGCGCGAACAACCGTGGGTTCGATACCTACATCGGTTCGCAGTTTGAGCAGCATCTGGCGGACACGTCCTGCATCAACTGCGGACAGTGCATCGTTTCCTGCCCCGTTGGCGCGCTCTATGAGAGAGACGATACCGATAAGGTGTTTGCGGCTCTTGCAGACCCGAACAAGCACGTCGTCATCTGCACCGCTCCGTCTGTCCGCGCGCAGATCGGCGAATGCTTCGGCTATGAACCCGGCACGGACGCGGAAGGAAAGATGGTAACCGCTCTGAAAGCCCTCGGCTTTGACGGCGTTTACGACATGAACCTGACCGCCGACCTGACGATCGTGGAAGAAGCAACCGAATTGATCGGAAGAATCCAGAACAACGGCGTTCTTCCCATGATCACTTCCTGCTCGCCCGGATGGATCAAATTCTGCGAGCACTATTTCCCCGAAATGACCGAAAATCTTTCCACCTGCAAGTCGCCGCAGCAGATGTTCGGCGCGGTGGTCAAGACCTACTACGCGCAGAAGATGGGTTGGGATCCCAAGGATGTTTTCATGGTTTCCGCCATCCCCTGCACGGCAAAGAAATTCGAGGTCACGCGTCCCGACCAGAGCGCATCGGGGCTTCCCGACGTGGACGTTGCGATCACGACCCGCGAAGTCGGTCGCATGATCCAGAAGGCGGGCATCAACTTCCGCACGCTGGAAGACGGCAAGTTTGACGATCCGTTCGATATCGGCTCCGGCGCGGGTGCGATCTTCGGCGCGACGGGCGGCGTGATGGAGGCGGCGCTTCGCTACGCCGCGGAGATCATTCTCGGCAAGAAACTCGAAAAGGTCGATTTCCCCGAAGTGCGCGGCACAGAGGGCATCAAGACCGCTTCCTATAAGCTGGGTGACATCACGGTCAACGTCGCGGTTGCTTCCAGCACGGGCAAAGCGAAAGAATTGCTCAACAAGGTCAAGAACGGCGAACTCAACGTGCAGTTCATCGAGATCATGGCTTGCCCCGGTGGTTGTGTCAACGGCGGCGGTCAGCCGATCCAGCCCGCAAAGGTGCGCATGAGCACCGATCTGCGCGCGGTTCGTGCGGCGGTTCTTTACAAGGACGACGCGGACGAGACGTTGAGAAAATCGCAGGATAACCTCGCGGTTCAGAAACTCTACGACGAGTTCCTCGGCAAACCGAACAGCCACAAAGCGCACGAGATTTTGCACACCAGCTATATCAAGCGCGGTTTGTATTGATCTTCCCGCACCCCCGATGAAACTTTTTTCATCGGGGGTGTTTTTTGTCGCTTTTTCAACGCGCGGGGCTTTTTCTGACCGATCATGTCACAGTTTCGGTTGTGCAAAACGAAGAAAATCGGGAAAAGATCAAAAAAAGGATTGCAAGACACCCCGTTTTGTGATATGATTAACTAAACGGAAAAATGGGGGAATATCGCTATGAATGAAAATCAAGAAATCCAAACCGTAAAAGAACAAACCGCGCAACCCGAAGCGAAAACGACGGGAACCGCATCTGTTTTCAATAACTTTATGTACGTTCTTTTTGCTTTTGCGTCGCTCGCGCTATTGGTCGTTGCCGAAATCATTTTGAATTTTCGCCCCAACAACACGAATGTGATCCGCGGGATCATGAGTATTCCGATCTATATTCTGCCCGTTGTCGGAATGGCGCTCTCTTTTTTGCAAACAAAGGGAAAGAAGCCGTCGTTTGATTTTTGGCTGAACGTTGGGGCACTGATCGTTGCGCTTCGTTTCCTTTGATTCCATTTACATCCGGAGGAATTGCTGATGTCGGAAATCACGGTACATTTCAAAAACGCACTCAACGGCTATAACAAGCAGGATGTTGATAAGTTTCTGAAAGAAGAGATCGAGGTTCGTCTCCGGCAAAAGTCGGTTGAGATCGCCGAATTACGAAAACGGATCTCGGAATTGGAAGCAAAATTGCAAAGGCTGACCGGCGGGGATACGTCGGTCGAGCAGAAGGTCGAGCTTTATGAAAAGCTCATGAAAAAGATGGACGGCGACTATGAGAATCTGCTCGCGCCCGCCATTGAAAAAGCCAAAGCGATCGAAAACAAGGCGAACAGGGAATATCAGATCCGAATCGACCAGGCAAAATATACGGCGGAAGGAATTTACAAAGAAACCGTCAATCGGCTCGCCGAACTCGTGGATCGGAATGTGGATCGGATTTATGAATTGGTGGATGAATACATCCGATCCAAAACGTTGTACGCGCGTCTTTTACGTGCATTGAAAGCCTGCGGAACCGTAACGAAAAAACTCGCGGCGGCGATCCTCGCAAGCACGGGAAAAACAAAGAAAAAAGCAAAAAGCAAGAATTGCAAACCGCGCTTTGGACTTCGGATTTTAGGAAAAACTCGTTGAATTTGGATGGATGGTATTATCAACGGTAGAAAGTGAAGGCTGATATGAACGTGGGAGAAAAAATTCGGGCATTACGGCAGTCAAAAATGATGACGCAAGCCGAACTTGCCGGAACCAAAATCACACGGAATATGTTGAGCTGTATCGAAAACGGTGCGGCACAGCCGTCGCTTTCCACCGTTGTTTATTTGGCGGAACGGCTCGGAGTTCCGGTCGGATTCCTTTTGGCGGAAAAGAAAGAAGAGCCGTTTTATCGCAAAATGAATCGATTGGAAAATATCAAACAGGCATTTCGGGAGCAGGATTGGGAAGGCTGCAAAAGTATGTGCCTTTCGGTTTCCGGCGAACCGGACGACGAATTGTGTATGCTTTTGGCAAGGAGCAACCTCGGAATTGCGGAGGAAACCTTTTGGAAAGGGAAATTACATACCGCGTGTCGCTATTTCGACGAGGCGATCGCGTATGACCAAAAAACGTTCTATTCCCAACCGTTGATCAAAGCCACGGCGCTGGTCTATTTTCGGTTCATGAGGCGCATTTCTCCAACGCTCTTTTCGGAAAATTCGGGCGACGAGGGAAGGGCGGAAATGGTTTTGAGAACGCCTTTCTCTGCGTATACGGATGCGCTGGAAGCACTCGACGGCGGGGATGTGTCACTCGTGGAAGCTTTTGAAAAGGAGTTTCCGCAGGCGTCTTTTTTTGCGATCCATTTGCGCGCGAAAAAGGAGTTGGCAAAAGGGAACAGCAAGGCGGCGAAAGAGTGGTTGCAGGGGCTTTTGGACGCTCCCGACCGACTTTTGAACGAGGTAGAGCTTTATGAAGTGTTGTGCGATCTGGAAGTCGCCTGTCGGGAAACGGAAGACTACAAAGGCGCGTATCGGTACGCAAACGAAAGGGTGGAACTGCACGAGCAGTTGCTGAAAGACGGATGAAAAACGAAAAAAGCGATGTCGGCTGTTGTGAAAGTTGCGTGTTCTATGATTACGACGAGATTTGCGACGCCTATTTTTGCACGGTCAACCTTGACCAAGACGATTTTGCGAACTATTTGACGGGAACCGCGCGTTCCTGCCCGTATTACCGCTTTTACGACGAATATAAAAGCGTGCGGAAACAGATATAAAAGAACAACAGCACCCGTCAAGCAACGGATGCTGTTGTTCTTTTCATTTGAACCGACAATCGGAATTGATCAACGCCGTTTCTTCGGGGCGGGAAGTTCGTCGATCATTGCATTCAATAATTCGTTCAGAAAAACGCGATCGTCGATGTTGTCCACCATCAACATCTCTTTTGCCCCTTCGTAGGGGAGTTCAAGCGGTGCGTCGGGCATCAATTCTTTTGCGGATTTCGTCGGTTTCACAAGGAATCGGTTGTCATAGATCCCGCCGACGATTTTTCCTTGATAATAAATGATGTATTCTCCCATCATTTTTTGATAGGAAATATCGCCCAGCGACGATAATTGATCCAAAACAAACGCCAAATACTGTTCACTCGAAGCCATTGATTTCAGCCTCCGTCATAGTTCTATCCAATATCGCTGAATGATCCCGCATTTACCGAGCTTCGCTTCATCTGCCACTTCGTTTTCCAGTTTTCCGCCGTTTTTTATGATTGTCCGACGTGAAGCTTCATTGGATTTGTCGCAGGTAAGCAGAACCCGTTTTTCTCCATACTCTCTGCAAATAGGCAATAGCAGGTTCAGCATTTGAAAAGCATAGCCTTTTCGTCTTTCCGAGGGTAAAACACTGTAACCGATATTCCCCCCGTACTGCAGCAAGAACGGTGATAAAGGATGCCTAAAATCAATGATTCCCACCATTTTTTCATCTTCCAACCGAACGCCCAGAAACACCGTTGAAGGAACGTATTCCTTGCCGTATTTTCGTTTCAGCCGATTTTCAAAATCGATCCATTCGTCAAATGAAGAAACATCTTCAAGCCCTGCGCATCCGTCAAAACTGTCATTGTTGGCAAGCATTTCCTCTTTGTATCGCATGACCTGTTCGGCATATTGTTGAGATGGTTTAATCAACTTCAAATCCATATAGACCCCAGCATTGCGAGTAATGTCAATAAAAACCTCTCTTGCCTTGATTGACAAAAGAGGTTTCCGTCGTGGTGGAAACAGGGAGACTCGAACTCTCGACCTCACGGATGTGAACCGTGCGCTCTAACCAACTGAGCTATGCTTCCTTCAACAATGGGTATTATACCATATTTCAGGAAGAATGTCAAGCACTTTTTTTCAAAAAAACTTGCATTTTTCAAGGGACTATGATATACTTATACTTGTTGTAAACGTCCCCGTAGCTCAGCAGGATAGAGCGGTCGCCTCCTAAGCGACAGGTCGTTGGTTCGAATCCAATCGGGGACGCCAAAACGGGACGCGGTGCCAAAGCGCCGCGTCCCGTTGTTCAAAAATAGAAAATGTCCTCAAATTTTTTATCGAGTGCAATGCAGATCACAAGCGCCAATTTTGCCGTAGGGCAGAACTGACCCGTTTCGATGGAACTGATCGTGTTTCTCGAAACGCCGACTGTTTTGGCAAGGTCGGCTTGGGACAGCCCTTTTTCTTTTCTGAAAAGCGCAAGATTGTTGCGGAGTATGAGCCCGTTTTCCATATTACAGCACCCCTGCCAGTTGTAGAATCCAGACAACGAGCATCGAGAGCGCCAAAGCGCCCCAAATGATCGCCACGATCAATTCATGTCGTTTTCTCAACCGCAGGTATTTGGTCAGGAACATTACAAAAGCCATTGAAAACAGCGCAAAATCCGCCCCTCTGTTGACGTTGTGCAGAACAAAGCCGTTTACGGTGTCGACGAGAATCAACAGCACAACGCAGATGATATAGCTTACCCATGCGCCTGCTTTCCGGGCTTCACGATCCGGCAGATCTTTTTCCTTTCCTTCGTTTTGTGCTTTTGCGAGGATTTCTTCACGGTTCATTATCAGTGCCTCCTTTTTGATATGACAAGTATACTTGTCATAATATAGGATAACACATGACAAGTATACTTGTCAATACTTTTTAAGAAATTTTAATAAAAAATTTTTTTGAAAGAGCAATTTTCCGTGTTCGTTCCGTTCCGAAGCCGAAGGGCGCGCC
>JAGAEA010000003.1 GCA_017613355.1 Clostridia bacterium | reverse complement strand
TACTTTCCGAAGAAACTCCCCCCACGGGAAATAAAGCGTTACAAATCCCCTGCGGGCTCTCCTCATCCGTCAGACAGTCGAGGCTTTCCCGCCTCTCCGTCTGCCACCTTCCCCGCAGGGGAAGGCTATAAAACATCCCGCTATTCGCAAACATCGCAGGCGCGAAAGTTCTTGAAGGTGTGGAAACTTCTTTCAAGAAGTTTCCACGACCTTAACAGTCTCTTGACCTTCAAAAGACCTTTAAATGTAAAAAAACTGTGAATTTTGGAAATCTCTGTTGCGGGAACGGAGAGGATATGATATAATAGTATATAATATTATATAACATGATACGCGCGCGAGTGAAAGCGGTCAGAAAGGATACGGAATGTCCGACGAGCGATACATCAAGGAAATCAAGGAAGTCTGGGAAGGCGTGAAGGATTCTTTCCGAGGCGAAATGTCGAACACGGGGATCGACCTGTGGTTTGGAGAGGTGGAAGTTCTGTCGTTCGACGGCGACCACGTTCAGCTTGGAACGGCGTCCGAATTCAAACATAAAATCATCGTGGAGCGGCATCTCGACCGCATCCGCGCGGCGTTTTCCGAGCTGCTCGGATTTCCCGTGCGCGTGGACGTCTCGTTCACGGGAAAGCCCGTGGGATCCGACGACGTGAAAATTATCGGGATGAACGCCGACGACAAACATTCCCAAATCCCGACCTACAATTTCGAGTACACGTTTGAAAACTTCATCGTGGGGGACACCAACAAGTTCGCGCACGCGGCGTGCGTTGCCGTGGCGAACCATCCCGCCACGAACTACAACCCGTTGTTCATCTACGGCAACAGCGGGCTCGGAAAAACGCACCTGCTCTACGCCACGATCAACCGCCTGCGGCGCAATAATCCGAACATCCGCATCATCTACACGAAGGGCGAGGACTTTACCAACCAAATGATCTCGTGCCTTGCGAATAAGTCGATGGAAGAGTTCCGCGACAAGTACCGTAAATGCGACGTCCTTCTGATCGACGACATCCAATTCATCGCGGGCAAGGTATCCACGCAGGAAGAATTTTTCCATACGTTCAACGCGCTCTTTGAAGAGAAAAAACAAATCATTCTGACATCCGACCGACCGCCGCGCGAGATCAAAACGCTGGAAGAACGGCTGAAAACGCGGTTTGAATGGGGTCTGATCGCCGACATCGAGCCGCCCGATCTCGAACTCCGCATTGCCATTATCAAGGCGAAAGCGGATCAGGTCAATTTGGAAATTCCGGACGAAGTGTTGATCTTTTTGGCGGAAAATCTGCGGTCGAACATCCGGCAGATCGAAGGCGCCATCAAAAAATTGGGTGCGCTCCGCTTCCTGCAAGGAAAGGAGATCACCATGGAAGTCGCGCAGGTCTGCCTTTCCGAGTTTCTCGGCGGCGCGGAGCCCGTGAGCGTGACGGTTGATAAAATTTTTTCCGCGATCACAGACCGCTACGGCGTTTCCCGCGAGGACATGGTGGGGAAAAAGCGGGAAAAGGCAATTGCCGAAGCGCGGCATATTTCGGTTTACCTCATCCGTGAAATTACGGAAATGTCTTTTCCGAACATCGGCAAACTCTACGATCGCGATCACACCACCATTCTTTCTTCCTATCAAAAAATTTCGCGTCAGGTCAAGACCGATCCCGTTTTCGCTCTCGAACTCAATGAATTGAAAAAGGGATTGTAAGGTCAAAGGCGTGTAAAAGACCTTGGAAAAACTTTTTATAAAAAGTTTTTCCAAACCTTTTCAAAAATTTTCAACGCATACATTTCCTTTGTTTGATATAAACCCTTGAAAATGCGTGAAAGTTTTTCGGGCGCCTTTATTCAAAAAGGCGCGAACTTCTCATCGCGCGAAACGCGAACCTTCCGTCCGTTTTCTTTTCGTTCTCCACAAACTTATCCACAGGGGTTGAAAACCCTGTTGAAAACTCGTGTGAAAATCAATTTTCCATGTGGACGGGAAATCAAAAAAACGCGTGGAAAAAGTATTTTCGGGCGTGGAAAATAAAAATTCCGAAATTGTGGAAAACAAAAAACGGAAAAGAAAATTGCGATAAAAAGACGAAAAAGGGAAAGTTTTTCCACAAACGGCGATCCGAACGAACGGCTATTTTCAAAACAAACGGAATAAAAAGTTTTAAAGACGGGAAAAATAAGAAGTTTCCCGAAAAACTTTTCCACAGGTATCCACAGGTTTTCCGATATTTTTCCATCGATTTTTCAAAAATCAAAAACCGAAAACATTGCTTCGGAAGCGGGGCAGAAAGGTTTTCCACCGTTTCCCGCGTTCCTACTGTTAACGATTACGAAAACAATTAAATATTCTTTTCTCTCTTGCGCGTGCGCGAAAAGCGATTTTCAAGATACGAACAGGAGAAGATCATCAAAGAAAGGTAGAAACCTATGAAAATCGTATTTAACCGCAAAATGATCATGGATGCGACCACTCCTCTTTTGAGCACGGTTTCGGGAAAATCGACGCTCACTGCCGCCGAGGGAATTCTGATCGAAGCGGCTGCCGACGGTCTTTGCACACTGACGACGTTTGATTTGGAGAAAGGAACGCGGCTCACGGTTCAGGCGGACGTGGAAGAAGCGGGCGCGTATATTCTCAACGCGCAGAAATTCGCGCAAACGGTGCGCGTTATGGAAGGGGACGAAGTGGAAGTCACGGTCTCCGAAAATTTGCAGGCGTGCATTGCGAGCGGAAAGTCCACCCACCGTATGAACGCGCTTGCGGCGGCGGATTATCCCGCCATTCCGCGGCTTGAAACCGAGGATGGGTTTGTGATCGGTCAGGCGGTGCTGCGCGAAATGATCGGAAAAACGATGTACGCCATGGCGGCGAACGATCAACGCCCCGTGCTGAACGGTTGCTATTTCAAGGTCACGAACAACGAAATGATGTTGGTCTCGTGCGACAGCTTCAAACTCGCGAAGTGCTCGGCAACGGTTCCGATCGAAAACCGCAACGACGACGGCTCCGACCTGAATTTTTCTTTCATCGTTCCGACCAAAACGGTCAACGAACTTTATCGGATGCTCAAAGACGATGAACGCGAAACGGTACGGATCTATATGAGCCGCAAAAACATCGTATTCCGGTTTGAAAATCTCATTTTCTTCTCGCGCCTGATCGACGGGATTTATATTGATTATAACCGGATCATTATGACCAACCACAAGATTTTTGCGAAAGTCGACCGCGAACGTTTGATCGCGGCGTTGGAACGCGCGGCGCTCGTCACCGAGGAAAAGGTGGCGGGAAGCGTCCGTTCGCACGTCAAACTCCAATTCGAGGGCAACCTGCTTAAAATTTCGGCGGTCTCCACACTCGGATCGACTTACGACGAAGTGGAGATCGAGCACGAAGGCGCCGATCTTCTCATCGCGTTCAACAACCGTTTTCTCATCGACAGTCTGCGCGCCGCGTCGGATGAATTCGTCCGCATCGCGCTCACCTCGCCGCTCACCAGCATCAACATCGAACCCGCAACGCCCGCCGAAGATAAAAACGAACTCTTCATGCTTCTGCCGGTGCGAATGAAGGAGTAAGGGATAAAGCAAAATATCCCGTTATGAGGAAACTTAATCTGCGTGAAAAGTTTTTGAAGAGGCTTGGAGAAACTTTGTTCAAAAAGTTTCTCCAAGGTCTTAACGGTTTCTTGACCTTCCCAAACCTTAACACGCTCTTGACTTTCAAAAATGAAATGTAATCGGATACAAATTCAAAATTTTCGGAATATCGAAACGGCGGACGTACGGTTCGGGGACGGTGTGAACGTGCTGGTCGGCGCAAACGCGCAGGGAAAGACCAACCTTCTCGAAGCGATTTTTTATGTTGCCATCGGAAAGAGTTTTCGCACGTCGCACGACGAGGACATGATCCGTTTCGGCGCGGACGTTTGCGAGATCTCCCTGGATTTTGAGGACAGCCGGCGCGAGCAGAACCTGACGGTTCGGCTCATGGCGGGAAAGCGGAGAAGAATCGAACACAACCGCGTGAGACTTGCGAAGGTCTCCGAGGTCGTCGGACTGTTCCGAACGGTTCTGTTCTGTCCCGAGCACTTGTCGTTGGTAAAGGACGGACCGGCCGAGAGGCGCGCGTTTCTGGATGTTGCCGTTTCGCAGCTTTATCCGAATTATTTGCACAGTCTGCAAACCTACCATCAAATTTTGAAACAGCGGAACGGGTTGATCCGCGACGCCGAGACCGACCGAAAAACCTTCAACGACACGGTGGAGTTCTGGTCGGAGCAGCTCGCGCACGAAGCGGCGGTGCTCTCGCAGTACCGCGCGCGGTATTTGAAGCTGTTGCAGCCCGCGATCCGCGCGTGCTTCGCCGAAATGACCGACGGGAAGGAAATTCCCGACGTGGTCTACGAGCCGTCGCTCCACGGCGACCCCGAGGATTACGAGGACGCGGCGGCGACCGAGGCGCGGTATCGGGAAAAACTCATGTCGAACCACGAACGCGAGATCGCGGCGGGAAGTACGTTGTGGGGCATCCACAAGGACGATATTCGAATCGACCTGAACGGTAAGCCCGCGCGGTTGTTCGCTTCGCAGGGGCAACAGCGTTCGCTCGCGCTTGCCATGAAGCTCGCCGAAGGCGAAATTTGCCGCGACATTTGCGGCGAAGTTCCCGTGTTTCTCCTTGACGACGTTTTTTCCGAACTCGACGCCGCGCGGCGCTCGTACCTCTCGGAAAAAATTCAGGGGCGACAGGTCATCATCACGTCCTGTGAGCCGACCGTCACGGCGGGACACCTGATCCGCGTGGAGAACGGGGAATATCGGGAAGAATAAGACACTCGGAAGAGGAAGACATATTGGAAGAGGAAGACATATTGGAAGAGGAAGACCTTGGGAAGGGGCGGGACCCTTTTCATGTGAAAAGCGGTCCCGCCCCTTCCCAAACCCTTTCTCACCCCCGAAAAGCAACCGCGGAGAAACAAATGCCTTATATTGATGATTACAATCGTTCGTTCCGAAAAAACGCACAGATTTTACGCAAAAACATGACCGCGGAAGAAAAGAAACTTTGGTATCGATTTTTGAAGTATCTTCCCATTACGGTCAACCGTCAAAAAACACTTGGAAACTATATTGTAGATTTTTATATTTCCGAGCACAATCTTGTGATTGAGCTTGACGGTATTTAACACGCCGAAAAAGAACACGTGTTTTCGGATTGTGAACGTGATAAAAAACTTCGCTCTATGGGTTGTACGGTGTTGCGGTTCTGCAACTCTACGATACAAACCGATTTTGATTCCGTATGTGCGCAGATTTTAGTAGCCCTTGGGTTAAAAAGAGAAGATATGAAGCATAAAGCACGGTCATTTTAGAAAAAGATTGGAAAAGAAGTCTCTTCCACAAGCTGTTTGCGGCGTTTCCCCCATAGGGAAGGTCAAGGGCGATATACTTTTCGTTTGATTGTTTATCTATCTTGAATGTCTGTTTGTTATCGTTAGAAAAATACACATCAAGTTTGTGCGAAACAATCCTGACCTTCCCTACAGGGAAGGGGGACCGCGCAGCGGTGGATGAGTCTCCCATATTCCACTACATAAAGCGATAAAATTCTCGAAAGGGTTTCAGAAATGTATTTACACGTAGGGAACAATCGGAACATCCGCGTGCGGGAGATCATCGGGATTTTCGATGCGGACACGGCGACCGTCGCGGCGACGACAAAACAGTTTCTCGCGGCGAAAAAAGCAGAAAAGGCCGTCGAATTTGCCGCGGTCGAATTGCCGAAGGCGTTTGTTCTGTACCGAGCGGAAACGAACGAAAAAACGCGCGGACGCGGTGCAAAGCGGATAAAAGACGCGAAAAAGACGCAAAAACCCGTTTATCGGGTCTGCTTTTCGCAGTTGTCGGGCGCGTCGCTCGCGGGTCGTGTGGAAAACGGTATCACCGCGCCGTGAAAATCGGTCGGATCTTGCCATTGAAAAGGATTTGATATTGCCATGAGCCGTAACAAACCGAAATTTTTGCCGATCTGCGTCGGGATCGCGCTTGCGATCTGCGCACTCGGAACGCTGTTTTCCGTGAAAGGGTGGTTCGCACCGCTCACGGAAACGGTCGTGTTTCTCACAACGCCCCTGCGGTTCCTTTGCAACCGCGCGGCGGACGGGCTGGTATGGCTTGGATCAAAAATCGGCGCGGGGCGCGGATGAAAAGTGAAGAGTGAAAAGGTAAGAAACATACAGAAGGAGACAGGAATGGAACAAAAGGAAATGAACCAAGTCAACCCGAACGAAATCGAGGAAATCGAGGTCGCCGAGGAGATTTCGGAAGAGATCCCCCCGGAGCGCGACAACGCCGTACTGTCGGACACGCCCGACGGTGACACCGTTGCCGACCGCGCCGCCGAGGAACACGTTTACGATGAAAATCAAATTCAGGTGCTGGAAGGGTTGGAAGCCGTTCGCAAGCGCCCCGGAATGTATATCGGTTCCACGTCCGCGCGCGGATTGCATCATTTGGTGTATGAGATCGTCGACAACTCGATCGACGAGGCGCTCGCGGGCAGATGCGACCGCATTCAGGTCACGCTTCATCCCGACGACAGCGTATCCGTCCGTGACGACGGTCGCGGCATTCCGAGCGGCATTCACCCCAAAATGGGCATTCCGACGCTCGAAGTCGTTTACACCGTTCTGCACGCGGGCGGCAAGTTCGGCGGCGAAGGCTATAAATATTCGGGCGGTCTGCACGGCGTGGGCGCGTCGGTCGTGAACGCGCTGTCGGAATGGGTCGAAATCGACAACCGCCACGAGGGGCATCGCTATACCGAGCGGTTCGAGCGCGGGATCGTCGCCCGCCCGTTCCGCGACGAGGGCGCGACCGACGGGCACGGACTGTACGTTCGTTTCAAGCCCGATCCGCTCATGTTCGAGGAGACGGTTTTTGACTACGACACCCTGCTCAAACGGTTGCGCGAACAGGCGTTTCTCAACGGCGGCGTGAACATTTCCTTGCGCGACGAACGCGCCCCGCGGGAGGACGGCACCTACCGCGAGGACGACCTTCTCTATGCGGGCGGCATCAAGTCGTTCGTGGAGTACATCAACGCGCAAAAGGCGTGCGAGCTGATCCACCCCGACGTGATCTATATGCGCGCGTCGAGCGAAAACTGGGTCGCCGAAGTCGCCATGCAGTATAACGACAGCTACAACGAAGCGGTGCTGACCTTCGCAAACAACATCAACACCGTGGAAGGCGGCACGCACGAAGTCGGCTTCAAGACCGCGCTGACCAAAGTGTTCAACGACTACGGTCGGAAATACGGTATCCTCAAAGACAGCGACAAGAACCTTTCGGGCGAGGACGTTCGCGAAGGGTTGTCCGCCGTGGTGTCGGTCAAACTGACCGACGCGCAGTTCGAGGGGCAGACCAAAGGCAAGCTCGGCAACAGCGAAATGCGGACGCACGTTTACAACCTCGTCACCACGAAGCTTGCCGAATATCTCGAAGAAAATCCCGCCGTGGGACGCGCGGTGCTCGAAAAATCGCTCGCGGCGTACCGTGCCCGCGAAGCGGCGCGCAAAGCGCGCGAAGCGACCCGCCGCAAAGGACTTTTGGAAGGATCCTCGCTCCCCGGCAAACTCCGCGACTGCCAGGAAAAGAGCGCCGAATTCACCGAGCTTTATCTCGTGGAAGGAGACTCGGCAGGCGGTTCCGCCACGCAGGGGCGCAATTCGCGCTATCAAGCCATTCTGCCTTTGCGCGGAAAAGTGCTGAACGTGGAGAAAACGCGGCTCGACAAGGTGTATTCCAACCAATCGCTCATCCCCATCATTCAGGCGCTCGGCTGCGGTATCGGGGAAGAATTCGACATCGCCAAGCTTCGCTACGGGAAAATCATCATCATGGCGGATGCCGACGTGGACGGTTCGCACATCCGCATTCTGCTCCTGACCTTCTTCTTCCGCCACATGCGGAAGCTCATCGAGGAAGGGCACGTCTATTTCGCCCAACCGCCGCTCTATAAAGTTTACCGCAAGGGCGCGAATGCGTCCGCAACCGAGCGCTACGCTTTCTCCGACGAGGAGCGCGACGCGATCATCGAGGAAATGGGCGGCAAGAACATTGAAGCCGACCGCTACAAAGGCTTGGGTGAAATGGATCCCGAACAGCTTTGGGAAACGACCATGGATCCCGCCCACCGCACCATTCTGCGCGTGACGGTCGAGGATGCCATCGCCTGCGACGAAATGTTCTCGTTGCTCATGGGCGATAAGGTTGAGCCCCGCCGCGTCTTTATCGAGCAAAACGCCAAATTCGCGGAAAATTTGGATATTTAAGGGAAAAAGCAGACGGAACAAACGCTTTTTGCCAATATCGTTTTTATCCGCGAATATGGCAATGCGTGAAAGTTTTTGAAAGGTATGGAAAAGGACAAGTTTGCTTGCAAATTGTCCGGAAACCCGGAGGGTTTCCTCTTTTACTTCAAAAAGTTTTCCATGTCCTTAACACGCCTTTGACCTTTGAGGCGCGGCATTGACAAACTCTTGACCTTCAAAAGGTGGTAATATGAAACGGGAAAGCAAGCGTTTATGGAAGAATATCATCGCGCTTGCGGTGCTTGCCGGCGTCGTCGCGACGGTGCAGGTCGAACTGTTGGGGCGGCTCGGATGGATCGTGGTTCCCGACCTCGCGTTCGCTATGCTGATGTGCGTCGCGTTTTACAGCGGACGAGAGACCGGCGCGGTGCTCGGCATCGGGACGGGTGTTCTCGTCGAGGCACTGGAACGAACCGAGGGACTGCACGTCCTGCCGCTTGTTTACCTTGCCTGCGGGTATCTCTGCGGGCAGGCGGCGCGCGGACGGTTCACCGAACGGAGCTTCGTCAACTACCTGTGCGTGGTCGGGGTCGCCATGCCCGTTCATGTCGGCGTTACGCTGGCGCGGCTTTCGGCGCGGTACGGAAACATCCCGTCCGAACACCTCGTCACGCGCGTACTGCTCCCCGGCGCGGGCGCGCTCGCCGCGGCAATGATCGTTCTCTATTTCCCGCTCAAACAGCTTTGCCGTTGGTTGAAAGCGTGAGAAAAAGAGAAGAGACGCATCCACCATCCGCAAACATCCCTCTATCCGTAAATATCCCATCCCTTGTAGGGGCGAGCATTGCTCGCCCGCACCAATGGGAAGAACTCTTTTGAAAAAGTACCGACCGAACGGCGGGCGGATACTATCCGCCCCTACGGTTGGAAGGGATGTTCCCACAGCGTGGAGTATATTCGGAGCGGCGTACCTCGTCAGCCTTCCCCAGCGGGGAAGGTGGATCGAGGAGAAGTGCAAAGGCGCTTCGACGAGAGACGGATGAGGAGAGCAACTT
>JAGAEA010000030.1 GCA_017613355.1 Clostridia bacterium | reverse complement strand
TTTTCCTTTTGCAAGAAAAAGCGCCCCCGCCCGCAAGGTCTTGTTTTTCAGTCCTCTGCCCTCTCGCCGAGGACGTTGCGGTATTTCCGATAGAAAGCTTCAAAGTACCCGCCGTCGAGCGCCTCGCGGATCTTCGCGGTCAGCTCGTTATAGAACCAAAGATTGTGCGTGACGCAAAGGCTCATGCCAACCGATTCTTTCGCTTTGATGAGATGGCGCAGATAGGAGCGCGAATAGTTGCGGCAGCAAGGGCAACCGCAGCCTTCATCCAAGGGTCGCGGGTCTTTGGCGTATTTCTCGTTGCCGAGGTTGATCTTGCCGTGCCAGGTAAAGAGATTCCCGTGGCGCGCGTTGCGGCTGGGCATGACGCAGTCGAAAAAGTCCACGCCGAGGTGCACCGCTTCGAGAATGTTGCAGGGCGTTCCCACGCCCATCAGATAGCGGGGTTTGTCCTTCGGCATATAGGGCTCCACCGCGTCGATGATGCGGTACATTTCCTCGGTCGGCTCCCCAACGGCAAGCCCGCCGATGGCATAGCCCTCGCAGGGAACTTCCGAGATCATCTGCATATGCGCGATGCGCAGATCCTCGTAGGTACTCCCTTGGTTGATGCCGAAAAGCATTTGGTGCGGGTTGATCGTGTCGGGCAGACTGTTGAGCCGATCCATTTCGGCGCGACAGCGAACCAACCAGCGATAGGTGCGCTCCATGCTCTTTTTGCAATAGGGATACGGGGACGGGTTCTCCACACATTCGTCGAACGCCATGGCGATCGTGGACGCAAGGTTGGACTGAATTTGCATACTTTCCTCGGGTCCCATAAAGATCCGCTTGCCGTCCACGTGGGATGCAAAATACACGCCTTCTTCCTTGATCCGCCGCAGGTTTGCGAGCGAGAACACCTGAAAACCGCCGCTGTCGGTCAGGATCGGGCGATCCCAGTTCATAAACTTGTGCAAGCCCCCCATTTCGCGGATGAGCCCGTCGCCCGGGCGGATGTGAAGATGGTAGGTGTTGGAGAGCTCGACCTGACAGCCGATCTCGCGGAGCTGCATGGTGTTCACGCCGCCTTTGATCGCGGCGCAGGTGCCGACATTCATGAACACGGGGGTCTGAATATCGCCGTGAACGGTGTGAAGGACGCCGCGCCGCGCGCGGCCGTCGGTGGTCAGTAATTCAAACATGGTGATCCTTTCAAAAGCCCGTTCGGTCAAATTGTTGATCCAGTTTCCGCTTGGTCAGTTCCAATGCCACGGGACGACCGTGCGGGCAAAAGGTGATGTCGGGCAATTCCATCAGTTTTTTCACGAGCCATTCGATGTGTTCGGGGGCATATTCCCTGCCGCCCTTGATCGCGGCTTTGCATGCCGCTTGGTAAAGCGCCTTTTCAAAGAGGATGTCGCGCGTGAGTTTCACGCTCCCCGTGTTGTCGATGAGCCTGCCCGCCATGGTGGAGAGCATGGAACCGACGTCCGACGGGTCCACCCCCTCTGGAATGGCGTCGGCGGAAACGGTATTGCGCGCATAGCGCAGAGCAAAACCGATTTTGTGCAGTTCGCCGTCGTAGTCTTTCAGCACGTCCACTTCGGCGGCGGTCAGCATGGTGTCCACGGGGAGCATGAGCATTTGCGAGGCGACGGGCGTTTGATACAGACCCGCTTTGAGCTTTTCGAAGAGAATCCGCTCGTGCGCGGCGTGCTGGTCGATGAGAAGGAGCTTATCGCCCGTTTCCACAATGACGTAACAATTGAACGCGCTCCCCACAATGCGATATTCGGGCAGAGACGGCGCGTCCGTTTGAGGCGACGGCGTCGGTTCGGGTTCGGTGGGCGGCGCGGACGCTTCTCTCGCCGCGGGTGCTTCGGCGCGCGGGACGTCCGCACGTTCCGCGGTATGTGCGTCGGCGGCGATCAGGGGCGCGTCGGGCGAAACCGACGGCGGGAACTTCACGTCCACATGCAGCGGCACTTCCACGGCGCCATTGGGCAGTTTCGACGGTTTTTGCGGGGGAACGGGTCGGTTCCCCGCTTCCGCGGTTCTGCGGTATTCTTCGGACGTCATGCGCTCCTGCGGCTGGTGTTGGGTTCTGCCGCCGAGGTCGTAGGAAAGCTGTCGGCTCCCGAGCGATTCGGGACGACTGTTCTCCACGGGCGCGGTCGCTTGCGAGACCTTTCCGCCCGGGAAGGCGAACGGATTGCGTTTGAGCGCGGAATCGATGTTGATATTTGGTCGTGTCACGTTGCTTTCGAGCACGTTCCGCACGGCATAATACACCGCCTCAAACACCGCTTTTTCATTGGAAAACTTCACTTCGAGTTTGGAAGGATGCACGTTGACGTCCACCCGCGAGGGGTCGATCTCCATGAAAAGCACACAGCAGGGGAACCGCTCGGGCGGCATATAGGACGTGTACGCCTGTTCGACCGCCGCCATGATCGTCTTGCTTTTGACGTATCTGCCGTTGATAAAGAAATTTTCGTGGTTGCGGTTGGGCTTGTAGTTGTCGCTTCTGCCCGTGTATCCCGTGACCGTAATGCCGTCGCTCCCGCCCTTGACCGCGAGCATCCGCGCGGCAAACTCCTTGCCGAACACGGAATGAATGGTGTGGAGCAGG
The DNA here is from genome assembly GCA_017613355.1 of Clostridia bacterium. Classification (GTDB taxonomy): domain Bacteria; phylum Bacillota; class Clostridia; order Oscillospirales; family CAG-272; genus UMGS1865. Next base: position 39,162 of record JAGAEA010000030.1, on the reverse strand, counting down.
TCGCCGTCACCCGCCGTTTCGAGGCGGACATTGCCGTCCACGATCAGGCGGAATGCGATTTCGGGGTGCGAAAGCGCCACTTTTTCCACGTTTGCGCCGACCGCCATGGACTCGGTCAGATCTTTTTTGAGGACCTTGCGCCGCGCGGGGACTTTCCCGAACAGATTTTCCACAATGACCGTGGTTCCGTTGGAACACCCCTGTTCCACAACGGTCACTTCGCCGCCGCAGGGAGCTTCGAGAAGCGAACCGAACTCCGCTTCGGCTGTTTTGGAGATGATGCGGACGTCGGAAACCGCCGAGATCGCGGCAAGCGCTTCGCCGCGGAAACCGAGCGTGATGATGGATTGCAGGTCGGTTTGATCCTTGATCTTGCTTGTGGCGTGGCGACGCAGCGCCACGGGAAGATCCTCGCGGGAAATACCGCAGCCGTTGTCGCTCACGCGCATAAAGGTAACCCCGCCGTTCAGGATCTCCACGGTCACGTTCGTTGCGCCCGCGTCGATCGCGTTCTCCATCAATTCCTTGATGACCGACGCGGGACGGTCAACGACCTCGCCGGCGGCGATCAGGTTCGCAACGGCAAACGGCAATACATTGATTTTTCCCATTGGCGGTTACCCCTTTCTTACGGAATTTTTTACAGTTTCTTTTTCAGGTCGAACAGGAAGGACATACATTCAAAGGGCGAGAGCGAATTGAGATCGGCGGCTTTGAGCTCGGCGATCACCTGTTCGTTCATCTGATCCTCGATGGTAATGACCGTGTCGTCCTTTTCGGGAACGTTCTCCGCCGTGTTCAGCGCGCGGGCGGTTTTTTCCACCGAGGTCAGCACCTCGCGAGCGCGCTTGATGACTTCGTTCGGAAGCCCCGCGAGCTTCGCGACCTCGATCCCGAAGCTGTCGTCGGTGGAGCCGCGCACGATCTTGCGCAGAAACGTGATGCCCTCGCCGCGCTTCTTGGCGGCGATATGGTAGTTCACGATCCCCTCGTATTCCTCTTCCATCGAGGTCAATTCGTGGTAATGCGTGGCAAAAAGCGTCTTGGCGCCGATTTTGCGGCTGTTGGTGTATTCGATGATCGCGCGGGCAATGCTCATACCATCGAACGTAGACGTTCCGCGCCCGACCTCGTCGTAAATAATGAGACTTTTCTTCGTGGCGTTTTTGAGGATGTAGGAGACTTCGTTCATTTCGAGCATGAAGGTAGATTGACCCGACGCAAGATCATCCGAAGCACCTACGCGGGTGAACACCTTGTCCACTACGCCGAGCCTCGCCTCGCTTGCGGGAACGAAAGACCCGATCTGCGCCATGACCGTGATGAGCGCGACCTGCCGCATATAGGTCGATTTCCCCGCCATGTTCGGACCCGTGATGAGCATGAGGCGATTGCGCCCCGTGTCGAGTTCGGCGTCGTTGGGAACGAAATAGGCGTCCTTGACGAACTGCTCCACCACGGGGTGTCTGCCGTCCTTGATCGAAATGACGTCGCTTCCGTCCACTTCGGGGCAAACGTACTTGTTCTTCGCGGCGACCGTGGCGAGCGAGAGATAAACGTCCGCTTCGGCAAGCAGCGCCGCCGCCTTTTGCAGGCGGGCGCTCTGCTCGGCAACGTAGCCGCGAACGGTTTGAAACAGATCGTATTCGAGCGCGCAGACTCGTTCGCTCGCGCCGAGAATGGTGCTTTCCATTTCTTTGAGCGCGGGAGTGATGTAGCGTTCCGAACCCGTGAGCGTCTGCTTGCGGATGTACTCCTCGGGAACCAGATCCTTGTAGGAATTGGTGACTTCGATATAGTAGCCGAACACGCGGTTATAGGCAATGCGCAAAGTTTTGATGCCCGTTTTCTCGCGCTCTTCCGCTTCCACCTTCCGTACCCATTCGGTTCCGTGATCCATGATCTCGCGGAGCTTGTCCACGTCCGCGTTGAAACCTTGGCGAATGATCTTTCCTTCGCGGAGCGAGAACGGCGGGTCGGGAGCAATGGCGCTGTCGATGCGCTCCATCACGTCCCCGAGCTCGTCCAGATCCTCGCAAATTTCCGAAAGGCGCGGGCTCTTGCAAGCGCCGAGCAGTTTTTTGACCTCGGGAAGGATCGAAACGGTGGAACACACGGCGCGCAGATCTTTGGCGTTTGCCGTGCCGTAAACGATCCGGGTCACGAGGCGTTCGAGGTCGAGCACGCTCGAAAGCGCGTCGCCGAGCTCCTCGCGGAGCATATATTCCTTCACCAGTTCGGAAACGGCTCCCTGCCGCCGCGCGATCTCTCCGGTCGAAAGCAACGGATGTTCCACCCATTTTCGCAGCATCCGCGCACCGGGGGATGTTTTCGTCCGGTCGAGAACCCAGAGGAGCGAACCGCGCTTTTCCTTGGTGCGCATGGACTCGGTGAGTTCGAGGTTGCGGCGGGTATTGACGTCCATTTCGAGGTACTGCCCATCGGTGTAAACGTTCAGTTCTTTGAGATAGGAGATGTCCCGCTTTTCGCTTTCTTTGATGTAATCCAGCATCGCGCCCACGGCGCAGAGCATGGGCGTATTGGCGTAAACTTCCCCGCGAATACCGTCCCCGAAATGTTCGCGAACGGTCGCGCGGCAGGTGTCGGCGGCGAAGCGCGCCGCCTGCCCATCCGAAAGCATGATCTCGGGATGGGCGGAAAGATACTCCCCGACCTCGCCCATGTGCGTGCGGCTGATGTTGCAGAGCACCTCGCGCGGGGCATAGGTGCCGAGTTCGTTGCGAATGCGCGCCGCCATGCCCTCGCCCGAAAAGGACGTGGTGTAGATCTGCGCCGTGGAAATATCGGCAAAGCAGATGCCACTCTCGAATTCGCCCATGGAGAGCGTGCAGAGATAGTTGTTCTTTTGCTCGGAAAGCAGATTGGTCTCGATCAACGTGCCGGGGGTGATGACGCGAATGACGTCCCGCTTGACCAACCCTTTGGCGAGGGCGGGATCTTCCATTTGCTCGCAGATGGCGACTTTATACCCCTTTTCAATGAGTTTCCCGATGTAAACGTCCGCCGAATGGAAGGGGACGCCGCACATTGGCGCACGCTCGGCTTCCCCGCAGTCCCTGCCCGTGAGCGTCAGTTCCAACACGCGCGAAGCGACCACGGCGTCGTCAAAAAACATCTCGTAGAAGTCGCCGAGACGGTAAAAGAGGAGATAATCCTGATATTGGTTTTTGACTTCGAAATATTGCTCCATCATGGGAGTCATGGGCTTGTTCCTCTTTCTGTGATTTCGATATTACCGACAACCGCCGCAGGTACTGCAATCGTGGGTGCAGCCCGCCCCGGGGAGTTCCCCCGTGATCTCATAGGTGATCGCGGCATTGACGCGCGCCATCAGGTCGTTGACGGCGGTTTGCGCGCGGTCGAGCGCCGAGAACGCGGGGTTTTCGTTGATCTGTTTATATAATGCGTCGATGCGTGCCTGCACCATGTCCACGAGTTGCAGGTCGCGTCCTTCGCCTTTGGTGATCTCCTCGGCAAGCACCTTTTGCTGAACCTCGTATTCGGTCATGTCGCGGCGCAGGGCGGCATCCTCTTCGTAAGCCTTTTTCGCCTGTTCCAGCGCGATCAGGCGCTCGTCCTTTTTCAATGCCTGCCCGAGTTTCGCGGCAAGGTCGAAAATTTCCATGGTTCGTTTTCCTTTCGGGATTTCCGTTTTATATTTTTTCGCCGTAAAAGGCGAATGCGTCCGCGCGCTCGGCGCGGAACGTGACGAATTTGCCGACGTCGTCGGTTTCGCCTTTGAAAAAGGCGATCTTGTTTCCTTCCGTTCTCCCGCACATCAGGTCGGGGTTGTTCTTGCTCGGACCGTCGCAAAGCACGCGCACGGGAACGCCGAGCAGAGCTTGATTTTTCTCCGTTCCGATCTCGTTTTGAAGCGCGAGCATACGGTCAAACCGCTCGTGCTGTGCCTCGGGGGAAACCTGTTCCGCCATTTCGGCGGCGGGCGTTCCTTTCCGCGGCGAATAGATGAACGAAAAGATCATATCGAAGCGCGCCCGCCGAAGCATGGCAAGCGTTCCCTCAAAGTCCTCGTCGGTCTCGCCCGGGAAACCGACGATGATGTCGGTCGTCACGGTCACGTCGGGGATCTTTTCGCGCAGGTAATCGAGCGTTTCGAGGTATTTCGCCGTGTCGTAGCGGCGGTTCATGCGGGAGAGGATCGCGTCGCTCCCCGATTGCAGGGGAAGATGGAACTGATGCGCCACGTGCCGAGACGACGCCATGACGTCGATGAGCTTGCGGCTCGCGTCCTTCGGATGGCTGGTCATAAAGCGGAGACGGTAGTCGCCGTCGATGCGATCAAGCGCGGCAAGCAGATCGGCAAAATCCCAGCCTGCCGCCGTTCCCTTCCCGTAGGAATTGACGTTCTGCCCGAGCAGGGTAATATCGCGGTAACCGTCGGCAACCAATTTTTCGACTTCGGCGATGATCTCCCCGGGTTCGCGGCTCCGCTCCCGCCCGCGCACATACGGCACGATGCAGTAGGAACAGAAATTGTTGCACCCGTACATGATGGAGACCCACGCGCGGTAACTGCTCTCGCGGCGAACGGGGATGCCCTCTTCCACGGTGAGCGTTTCCTCTTCGGGGCACAGGACGCGCCTGCTTTTCTCCATTCGCTCACAGAGAAGCTGCGGGAAGCGATGGAGCGACCCCGTTCCGAACACGATGTCCACATAGGGATAGCGGCGCCTGATCTCTTCCGCGCGGTGCGGTTGGGAGACCATGCACCCGCACATGGCGATGACAAGAGCTGGATTTTTCGCTTTGAGATGCTTGAACTGCCCCACGGTGGAAAGCGCCTTTTTTTCGGCGTGTTCCCGCACGGCGCAGGTGTTCACCACGATCAGGTCGGCTTCGTCGGGCGTATCGGTGACGTCATATCCCATGTCCTGTGCCATACCCGCGAGTTTTTCGCTGTCCGCTTCATTCTGTTGGCAACCGAAGGTCAAAAAATACGCGCGGCGACGACTTCCCGTTTCCTTGGCGAAACGGTCGTTTCCGGCGCGCAGGCGCAACGTGCAAATCTCCCGTTCCCCGCCCTTTGCGGGGTTGCCTTGTGTATGATCCATGCGCCTCACCTCGGTTCTCGGAAGAAATCTTCCGTCCTTCAAACATTACAGTTTATTGTATCATAAAAAACAATAAATGTCAAGATTTGCCGCCGATTTTGACCGCTTGAATTTCCCCTCTTGACAAAAAAGGGTTTTTCTGCTATACTGTATGATATTCCGATGAAAAAGGAGGCACGTTTCGTGTCACGCAAAAAAACAGAACGAATTTACACACCTGTTGAGAATCTCGCGCATTTCGCGCGCAAGATCGCTCTCTTTGAAGATAAAATCGCATTCCGCTGGCTGAACAAACAACATGAAATTCTTTCCATGACCTATCGCGAGCTCTCGGAACGCATCCACCGTCAGGCGGCGGGATTCTCCGCGGCGGGACTGGCGGGTAAGCGCATCGCCGTCATCGGCGAGACCTCCGTGGAATGGGTCACGACCTATACTTCCGCGATCGCGGCGGGCGGCGTTGCCATTCCTCTCGACCGCGAACTCGACGCCGAACAGATCTCCGGTTTTCTCGCTTTTGCCGAAGCGGACGCCATCGTCTATTCGGAAGGCATGAACGAAAAGCTCGCGTTCCTTGCGGACGGTCACCCGACCGTCGGCGTTGTCATTCCGATCTCTCCCGCCGAAGGGACGGAGGACAATCCCCGCGTGCTTCCCTTTGAAAAGCTGATGGAAATGGGTCGGGAAGCGGTGGAAAAAGGGTACGTTTACCCCGCCGTGACCAACCCCGACCGCATGGCGGAAATGCTCTTTACCTCGGGGACCACGGGAACCAGCAAATGTGTGATGCTCTCGGAGCGCAACATCGTTTCCACCGTCAATTCGGCGTCGGAAACCGTGGACTTCTCCGCCGACGACCGCACGGTGTCGGTTCTCCCCATTCACCACACCTACGAACTCGCCATTATGATCGCGTCGCTGAACTACGGCATGAACGTTGCCATCAACGACAGTCTCAAACGGGTGCTGAAAAACTTTGCGCTCTTCCAACCCACGGGGTTGATCCTCGTCCCGCTCTTCGTGACCACGATGCACAAAAAGATTTGGGACGTGGCGAAAAAGGGCGGCAAAGAGGGCATCCTGAAAATTCTGACCAAAATATCCCACACCCTGCGCGAATTGCACTTCGATTTCCGCAAGACGCTCTTCAAATCGGTCAACGCGGCGTTCGGCGGGCACCTTGAAAAGATCATTTGCGGCGGCGCACCGCTCAACCCCGACGTGGCGGACGTATTCTCCGAATTCGGGATCGAGGTCTGCGAGGGCTACGGCATTACCGAATGTTCGCCTCTGATCGCCGTGAACCCCTATTACGCGCCCAAGCGCGGCTCGGTGGGACCCACGGTGCCTTCCTGCATTGCCCGTATCGACGTGGATCACCGCAACGACAAGGGCTTCGGCGAGGGTGAAATTCAGGTCAAGGGGTCGAACGTCATGCTCGGCTACTACAAGAACCCCGAAGCCACTGCCGAGGCGTTCACCGAGGACGGTTGGTTCCGCACGGGCGACATCGGCTACATGGACAACGACGGTTATATCTTCATCACGGGGCGCAAAAAGTTCGTGATCGTGTTGGAAAACGGCAAAAACGTGTTCCCCGAAGAGATCGAGGAGTACATCGCCAACCAATGCTCGGTGGCGGAGTCGGTGGTCGTTGGCAGAAAATGCCCCGACAGCGACGACATTGCGCTGACGGCGATCGTCTATCCGCGTCTGGACGCTTTCAAAGACCCGAACGACCACGCGCAGATCGAGGAGACGATCCGAAAAGAATTTGCGAAAATGAACCGCAAACTCGTTTCCTACAAGCAGGTTCGCAACATCGAATTCCGCTATACGGAGTTTGAAAAGACCACGTCCAAGAAGATCAAACGCCACTTGGTGGGATAAAAACAAGATAAGACCTTGAAGGGGGAGAACCTTTTTCTTGCATGAGAAAAAGGTTCTCCCCCTTCAAACTTCCCCGTTTCCAAAAAGAGCAAAGATTATGTAATGGGAAGAAGTTTTTTTGCCATTTTTTTTACTTCATTCGCCGATAATCCGACTTTGTTTTGCGGCTTTTCAATATTTGTATCTTCCATTTTCAAGACTTGATTCAGCCAAAAATGATGATAACTTGTGCTTCTTTTGAAAACAGATCGTCTGCTTTGGATGCTTTTTGGTGAGACATTCTGCCAGTTTAATTCTGTGGGGTCGATTTTTTCATGGTAAGAGTATGATACAAACCAAGAAGCCCCCATTTTGCTTAATAATTCTCCACCTGCGAATGAAAAATTATGATTTGCCATTTTGCTTTCTCCTTTTTATGATTTTTCAATATCCCCATCGGTGCAATGGATGGTAAATTTATCGTACCCTTCCCAATTGGTTTCTTTTTCAATTGCGTTCCATTGCGCTTTTGTACCTTGAAAGTCCACATCTGACGGCGCACTTAAAAAAGCATATTCTTCAATACGAACAACGCTACTTGGAATCGTTATTTTTTTACACCTACTAAGACGAAACAGACCGGATGGGATCGTTAAATAACTTGTTCCTAAAACTATGTTAGAACATCGATCCTCGAAATAATCATCCATAATCGTGTTAATTTCAAAGGGCTGGATGCAATTGATTGCGTCCCAAGTTAGAGTTCCCACGTAATGAAAAGCATTTTCGCCAATAAAAGTTACACTCTTTGGTATAGTCAAAATTGTAATAGAAGTGCCCAAGAATGCGTGGCTTTCAATTCTTGTTACACTATTTGGAATCACTACATCTCGCAAATTGCAATTTGAAAACGCAAACTCCTCAATGCTCGTAACGCTATCTGGGATTGCGATGCTTCTCAAACTGCTACAACCGGAGAATGCGCCATCTCCAATGCTCGTCACGCTATCCGGGATCGTGATGTTTGTCAAGCCGGTGCAATGGAAGAACGCAGAACTTCCAATGCTCGTCACGCTGTTTGGGATCGTGATTTCTTCCAAACTGCTACAAAGGAAGAATGCACAATCCCCAATGCTTGTTACGCTTCCATCGGTTGGAATGATGCTGTCCTTACAACCTGTAATCAAGGTTTTGCTTTTTGTTTCAATTATGCAATTTCCATTGCTATGGTATTTTGCGTTTCCACCTTCTACGGAAATATTTGTCAACCCGCTACAACCGGATAATGCACAATCCCCAATGCTTGTTACGCTATTCGGTATCGTGATATTTGTCAACCCGCTACAACCGGAGAACGCATAATTTCCAATGCTTGTTACGCTATTCGGTATCGTGATATTTGTCAACCCGCTACAACCGGAGAATGCAGATTTTCCAATGCTTGTAACGCCGCTTCCAATTATAATATTCGTCAAACCACTGCAACCAGAGAATGCACCGTATGGGATATTTCCACTCGAAACCGTTACCGATTTGAGGGAGGTGGGAATATAGTAGGTGATGCCGTAAATCTGTTGGATTGCCGTTCCGCCTGTATAATTACTTGTTCCAAAAATGTAGCCGATGTAATATTGGTAAGTATCGTTTGCTGTTTCTTCCGCTCTTGCACCAACAAAAGGAAGTGTGATATACTCCAAACTGCTGCAACCGGAAAACGCAGAATCTCCAACGCTTGTAACGCCGTTTCCAATTATAATATCTGCCAAACCGCTACAATTGTAGAATGCACCGTAGAGAAGATTACCACCCGTAACCGTTACCGATTTGAGAGAAGAAGGAATATAGTAGGTGGTAGAGACGGTGTAATTTGTGCTGTTGCCGTAATAATGCTGTGTGGTTGCCGTCCCACCGATATAACTGCTTCTTCCGAAAATGTAACCGAATGGATATTGATAGGTGTCACTTTCCATTACATTCGCTCTCGCACCAACAAAAGGAATTGTGATGCATGTCAAGTTGATACAACCAGAAAACGCCCCCTCTGAAATGTCCGTTATGAAATCTGGGATGGTCAATTCGGTGACTGTTTTGTCTTTCACTCCTGTGATTGTACAGGTTGTGGCGGTTGAAGTAAAGATGAACGGGGCAAGTTCCTCCGATTCTGCGATTTTCCACTTCGCGTAAACATTCATATCTGACGACAAAGGCGCATCCAATAACGAATTTGCCGTGAACGGTTTTTGCCATGTGTCTTTATCCCAATACCAGCCGTCAAAGGTGTCGCCCTCTTTGGTCGGGTCTTCGGGCATTTTGATCGCTTCTTTTCCCGCCGTGTCTATCGTGGCGTAAACTTCGCCGTCCACAATGAAATTCAATTTGAATTGTACCGCGCCGCCGCATGCCGCGAGAAGCAGAACAGCCGCCAACAGCAATCCCACCGCAAATAAAATTCTTTTCATGTAATTTGATCTCCTTGCGCTTTTGTAACATATTATATGTTAAATATTGTAACATATCATTTGTTCGCTTGTCAAGATATAATTGAAAAAAAGATTATTTTTGGGAAGGAGCAAACAACATGAAAGAGCCGTTGATTATAAAAAGAAAAGACTTGCGCGGAGAGGATGGATACAAAACTTTTTCCATTCGGATCAAGGAAGAAACCGTAAATGCCCTCGATCATTTATCCCGAGAAACCAATCGTTCAAGAAATGAATTGATCAACATTTTGCTGCAATATGCCTTGCAGAATTGCCAAATTCAATAGACCGTCATAAAAAACGTCTTCCTTCACTCTTTTTCCTTTTTCTCGCTTTTCTCGGTCTAAACGCCGTCGTTTTTGCCCATACTATCGGTAACAAAACCGATTGGAGAAACCGACATGGCAAAAGTGACCGTTTGCGGCATCAAATTCGATAACCTGAACATGGACGAGGCGATCCGCCGCGTTCTTCGCGACGACTGCGAGGCGCAGGTCGTCGTCACCCCCAACGCTCTCATCGCCGAAGCTTGCGCTTCCAACCCCGAATACCGCCGCCTCATCAATTCCGCTTCCATGGTCCTGCCCGACGGCGCGGGCATCCTTTCCGCCGCAAAGCGTCAGGGTACTCCCCTGCGCGCCCGCGTTGCCGGTATTGATTTCGGGGAACGTCTGCTTGCCGAAGCCGCCCGCCGCGGCGACCGCGTCTTTCTCCTCGGCGGTCACGACGGCGTGGCTTCCGCCGCCGCAAAGAACCTGACCCGTAAATTCCCGGGTCTCTGCATTTGCGGTTGCTTTTGGGGCTATTTCGACCGCCGCGGCGAAGAAAACCGCCGTTTGCTCGGCATCATCAATTCCTGCAAACCTTCCATCCTGCTCGTCTGCTTCGGCTTCCCCATTCAGGAGCAATGGATCCGCGAGAACATCGGTTTCCTTCCCTCGGTTCGCATCGCGGCGGGCTTGGGCGGCAGTCTCGACGTTTGGGCGGGTCGGGTACGCCGCGCTCCCGCCGCCGTTCGCGCCGTTCGCATGGAGTGGGCTTGGCGCATGATGCAGGACCCTTCCCGCATTCGTCATCTGCCCGCGCTCTTCCGTTTCCGCGCAGTCAGCAAAAAACCGATTTCCGATTCGGATAAAACAACGACGAATCGCGTTCTATCATAAAGTCTTTGGTACAAAAGTGACAAAAATGCGGAAATTTTCACAAAATGCTTGCAAGTTCGGGAAAAATGCGGTAAAATATAGGTTGAATTGAAAGGGCCTCTTGCCAAAAGACGGCTGATTTCCCTTTCAGAATAACAAAACGGAGGATTTTTCCCAATGGCAAACGTAAAAGTTGCAATCAACGGTTTCGGTCGCATCGGCCGTCTCGCTTTCCGCCAGATGTTCGGCGCAAAGGGATACACCATCGTCGCGATCAACGACCTGACCAAGCCCTCGATGCTCGCTCACCTGCTCAAATATGACTCTGCACAGGGCAAGTACGCCCTCGCGGACACCGTGAGCGCGAACGACGAGGAAGGCACCCTCACCGTTGCCGGCAAGACCATGAAGATCTATGCCGAAAAGGACGCCGCCAACCTTCCTTGGAAAAAGCTGAAAGTTGACGTGGTTCTCGAATGCACCGGTTTCTACACCTCGAAGGAGAAGTCGATGGCGCACATCAACGCCGGCGCAAAGAAAGTCGTCATTTCCGCTCCCGCAGGCAAGGATCTCAAAACCATCGTCTACTCGGTCAACGAGAACACTCTGACCGCCGACGATCAGATCATTTCCGCCGCTTCCTGCACCACCAACTGCCTCGCTCCCATGGCAAAGACTCTGAACGACTATGCCCCCATTCAGTCGGGCATTATGACCACGGTCCACGCCTTCACCGGCGACCAGATGGTTCTCGACGGTCCCCACAGAAAGGGTGATCTTCGCCGTGCACGCGCCGCTGCCGTGAACATCGTTCCCAACTCCACCGGCGCCGCGAAAGCGATCGGTCTCGTTATTCCCGAACTGAACGGCAAGCTCATCGGCTCCGCTCAGCGCGTTCCGGTTCCCACGGGTTCCACCACGATCCTTGTGGCGGTCGTGAAGGGCAAGGACATTACGGTTGAAGGAATCAACGCCGCTATGAAAGCCGCTTCTTCGGATTCCTTCGGCTACACCGAGGAACAGCTCGTCTCTTCCGACATCATCGGCGAGACCCACGGCTCCATCTTCGACGCGACCCAGACCATGGTCACGAAGATCGACGACAACACCTATCAGGTGCAGGTGGTTGCTTGGTACGACAACGAGAACTCCTACACCAGCCAAATGGTTCGCACCATCAAATACTTCGCCGAACTCGCTTGATTTCGGATGATAGAATAAGGTTTGCGGGGGAGAGAAACTTTTTGCAAAAAGTTTCTCTCCCCCGTAACCCTTCTCTTTTCAAAAACTTGAACGCAGAAAAAAGTGCAAAACCGTTTTTCGGTTCTGCGCGTTTCTTTTCTTCAAAAAAGTTCTTTCGGAAAGGGGTGAAGGGTTTGGGGAGCGGGGAGAACCGCTTTCTTCCAAGAAAGGGTTTTCCCCGCTCCCCAAGGTCTTAACACTCTTACCCTTATGCCTTCGGACCGGCGTTTGCGATGTTGGCGGGCATATCGGGATACTTTTTGGCGAAGTTCTCCTTGAATTTCTTGGCAAGGGCTTTCGCGTTGGTTTCGTATGCCTTTTTGTCCTCCCAAACGTTTCTCGGGTCGAGAATTTCGGCGGGAACGTTGGGGCAGGACTTCGGAATATTGACGTTGAAAATCGGGTCGAGTTCATATTCCACGTTATCGAGGTCGCCCGCAAGAGCGGCGGTGACCATGGCACGGGTGTATTTCAGCTTCATGCGGGGACCGTTCCCAGCGGAATGGCCGCACCAACCCGTGTTCACGAGGAACACGTTAGCGCCCGTTTCTTTCAGCTTTTTGCCGAGCATCTGCGCGTAAACCGACGCGTTGAGCGGGAAGAACGGCGCGCCGAAGAGCGTGGAGAACGTGGTAACGGGCTCGGTGATGCCGCGCTCGGTGCCCGCGAGTTTGCTCGTGTAACCCGAAACGAAATGGTACATTGCCATATCGTTATCCAGTTTGGAGATCGGCGGGATCACACCGAAAGCGTCCGCCGTCAGGAAAATGATGGTCTTGGGTTGACCGCCCACGCCCGGGATCGCCGCGTTGGGAATGTAATCCACGGGGTAGCCCGCGCGGGTGTTCTCGGTGAGCGAGCCGTCGTCGTAGTCGGGCTTGCCGTTCTCGTCCACGATCACGTTTTCGAGAAGCGTTCCGAACTTGATCGCGCCGTAAATTTCGGGCTCGTGGGCGGGATCGAGGTTGATGCACTTCGCATAGCAACCGCCCTCAATGTTGAACACGCCGTCGGCAGACCAGCCGTGCTCGTCGTCGCCGATGAGCTTGCGGTTCGGGTCGGCGGAAAGCGTGGTCTTGCCCGTGCCGGACAGACCGAAGAATACCGCGCTGTCGCCCGCTTCGCCGATGTTGGCGGAACAGTGCATGGAAAGAATGCCCTGTTTCGGGAGCACATAGTTCATCACGGAGAACACGCTCTTCTTGATCTCGCCCGCGTACTGGCTGCCCGCGATGAGAACTTCATGCGCTTCGTAGTCGATGATGATCGCGGCCTCGCTGTGGGTGCCGTCCACATCGGGAATGCACTTGAAACCGGGCGCGGCAAGGATCGTGTAGTCGGGAGAAAAGCCTTCGAGCTGATCCTCGGCGGGACGGATGAGCAACTGGTGGATGAACAGGTTCTGGCTGGCAAGCTCGTTCACAATGCGGAATTTCTGCGTGTATTTGGGATCGGCGCCCGCAAATCCGTCGAATACGTAGAGGTCTTTGTTTTGCAGATAAGCGAGCATCTTTGCCTTGATCGCTTCGTAACGCTCTTTGGCAATGGGACGGTTGATGTTGCCCCAAGCGATGTCGTTATGAACGGCGGGGGTATCGACGATGAATTTGTCGTCGGGGCTGCGACCCGTGTACTTGCCCGTTTTGACCACGAGCGCGCCGGTGTCGGAAAGGGTACCCTCGCCGCGCGCGAGTGCGAGCTCCACCAAACTTGCGGGGGCAAGATTGCGATAGACTTTGCCGCTTCCGGCAATGCCGAGATCGATCGGATTGAGTGTTTTCATAAAATACCTCCCAAATACGGGGAAAACAGCCGTTTTCCCAAAAATCTTTTCAGTGTATATTATATCATATATTTTTTGCAAAAGCAAGACAAACAGATGGTTTTTTCCAATATCATTATCAACGAAAAATGCCGCGAAAGAAGCACGACTTTCGCACAAATCGACAAATCAAAGAAAAACGGAACTTTTCTTTTCTTTATTTTTAGAACGAGAACAATTTTCTTTCTATTGTTTGCGTTTGTTCTATTCCAAAAAAGAAAGCAGTTTTGAGGGAGCCTCCGCTTTTTCTTGCAAGAAAAAGCGGAGGCTCCCTCGGGGTCTTATGCGATTATTTCTTCAAAAAGTGCCCGATGCGGCGAAGCGCCTCGGAGATATGCTCTGTGGAATAGCAATAGGAAGCGCGGATGTAGCCTTCGCCTCCCTGCCCGAATGCGGTACCCGGCACAACGGCAACCTTTTCCGCGTAGAGCAATTTTTCGCAGAACTCGTCGCTCGTCATGCCCGTAGATTTGATGCACGGGAACGCGTAGAACGCGCCTTTCGGCTCGCGACAGGAAAGCCCGAGCTCGTTGAAACCTTTCACGATCAGGCGACGGCGCATATCGTATTCTTCCTTCATGGCGGCGACCGCTTCGTCGCCATTGCGGAGCGCCTCAACCGCCGCGTATTGCGAGGTCGTGGGCGCACACATGATGGCGAACTGATGGATCTTCACCATCTGTTTCATAATGGGAGCGGGCGCGCAGGCATAGCCGAGGCGCCAACCCGTCATGGAAAAAGTTTTGGAAAACCCGTTCACCACGACCGTGCGTTCTTTCATGTCGGGAACGGCGGCAAGCGAAGCGTGACCCTTTTCGCCGAAAGTCAGTTCGGCATAAATCTCGTCCGAAAGGACGACCACATCCGTTCCGTGCAGAACGGCGGCAAGCGCTTCCAGGTCGGCGCGCTCCATGATCGCACCCGTGGGATTGCAGGGGTACGGCAGGATAAGCAATTTCGTGCGCGGTGAAAGAACCGAACGCAGCATTTCGGGCGTGACTTTGAAATCGGATTGCGCGGTGGTTTCGAGAATGACCGGAATGCCGCCCGCGAGCCGCACCAAAGGCTCGTAGCAAACATAGCTCGGCTGAGGGATGATGACCTCGTCGCCCGCGCATACCAAAGCGCGGATGGCGGCGTCGATCCCCTCCGAGCCGCCGACCGTGATCATGACCTCGGTGGCGGGGTCATAGGAAAAACCGTACTTTCGATCGGTGTAGGCGGCAACTTCGCGGCAGAGGAGTTCCAAACCGCGGTTGGCGGTGTAGCGGGTCTTGCCGTTTTCCAATGAACGGATGCCCGCTTTGCGGATCTCCCAGGGCGTTGGAAAATCGGGTTCGCCCACGCCGAGCGAAATGACGCCCTGCATGGTATTCGCAATGTCGAAAAACTTGCGGATGCCCGACGGTTTGAGCGCCCGAACGGTTGGGGAAAGTAAATTTTCGTAGTCCATCACAGCGAATAACTGCCTCTCTCGTCAACGCCGTCGCCGAGGAGTTCCACATCCATCTCCTTATAGCGGCGCAAGACAAAATGCGTGGCGGTGGACGTCACGGATTCAATCGTTGCCAGCTCCTTGGCAACGAATTTGGCAACTTCATGGAACGTCCGCCCCTTGACCATCACGTTCAGGTCGTACACGCCCGACATGAGATAGACCGACTCGACTTCGGGATAGCGCATGATCTTGGCGGCGATCTCCTCAAAACCGAGCCCCGCTTTCGGGGTCACTTTGAGCTCGATGATGGCGGAAACGTTCGCGTCGTCGAAGCGTTCCCAGTCGATGACCGCCTTGTAGCCGCGAATGATGCCTTCGCGCTCCATTTCCTCGATTTCGGTGCGGACATCCGCTTCGGGTATGCCGAGCATGGCGGAAAGATCCTTGACCGAGGTGCGGCTGTCGCGATTGAGCAGTTTCAATAGTTTGATGTTCATATCAATTTTCCTCCACACGTTCAATGCTCTCGATTACAACGGGCGTTTTGGGAACGTCGTCGAACCAACCCGCGCGACCCGTTTTCACGTTTGCGATCTTATCAACCACGTCAAGCCCTTCGATTACCTTGCCGAAACCCGCGTACTGACTGTCGAGATACCCCGCGTCGCCGTGCATGATGAAGAACTGCGAGGACGCGGAATTGGGGTCGTTCGTCCGCGCCATGGAAAGAACGCCCGGCGCGTGGTGCAGATCGTTTGCCATAAACCCGTTGGCGCGGAATTCGCCCGCGATCGCGGCGGCGCGCTTTTCGGAAAAGTCCTCGGTGTAGCCGCCCCCTTGGATCATAAAGCCTTTGATGACGCGGTGAAAGATGACGCCCGAGAAAAAGCCCTCGTCCACGAGCGACAAGAAATTGCGAACGGTGTTCGGCGCTTTCTCGGGATAGAGCTCGGCGATCATGGTGCCGTAGTCGCGGACGGTGATTTGGATTTTCGGATTTTTCATGGATTGAGTTCCTCTGCTTTCTGTTCAAATTGCCGCAATTCCTCGGCATAGGCGATGTCGAAAAGCTCGCGGACGCGGTCGTCCATGCCGGCGGCGTGAAGATACCCGAACAGGGTCTCCATGCCCGTGGCACGGCGGTAGGCGACGGGTTTGGCATTTCGCGGGAAATTGAGGCGCTGTGCGTTCCTGCCGCGGCGGTAAACGACGTTTTCCGCTTCCGTCAAGTGCGGCAACAACCGCTCCACTGCCACCGACTGCGCCTCGGCGCGAACAAACGCCAAAGCGGCGCGGTTGAGTGACGCGGAATGGGACAAGCCGGCGGAAACAAGCCGTTCCCGAACCAGCAATTCGATAACGCAGTCGCCCAGATAGGCGAGTGCGGCGGTGGAAAGGTCGCGTGTTTCAGCCATGCGCGCACCCCCGTTTCCTCTTCGGTGATTATTTTATATCATATCATAAAATCGCGCAAAAATCAAGTCCCGACGGGAAATTTTGCCGCTCTCCCGAAAGTTTTTCCATTCATTTCAAGTTTGTTTTCCCCGTTGACCCCAAACGCGGCGGGACGCACACACGCCCCGAAAAGCAACGGACGCTCCGAAGAGCGCCCGTTGAGAGAAAAAACGACAAGGGAAAGTCAGTTCCCGTCGGTCGGTTGGGAAAGCAGACCTTGAAAAACGGACGCACGCCAGGTTTCGGGGTCGATATCGTAAAAGTTTTCCAGAAAAACCGGATCGGCGCAAAGCACTTCACTCGGCAGGGTCCGAACGGTTCCCATTTGCTCCCGAAGGATCGGCCAAACGCAGTCGTCCGCCACGATCAGATGTTCCAAGAGCGTGACGCCGAGCGTTGCGAGACTGCGATCGACTTGCGTGGTCACCTCAATATCTTTTCCCGACGGAATGGCAAGTCCGTTCGGATGATTGTGCGCCAAGACTACCATGGAAGCTTTGCGGTGAAGACCTTTCTCCGTGATCACGCGGATCGGCAGAACCGAAGTATTGACGCTCCCTTCGGAAATTTTGCAGCAGTCGATCAGCCCGAGCTTGTTGTTGAGCAGCATCATGTAAACACATTCGTTCCCGCAACCGATGAACTTGCGGCAAAGGTATTCGCTCACGGCGCTCAACGTCCGATAGGACGGCAACGGCGTCAGTACGTCTTCCGCGTAGCGTTTGGCAAGTTCGGGAACGAGTTTCAGCAAAAACGCGCTGTTCTCGCCGATCCCGTCCACCGTCAACAGTTCGTCAAGAGACGCTTCTATGAGATTGCGGAGCGAACCGAAACGCTCCATTAGGCGATGAGCCAATTCGTTCGTGTCGCCGCGCGGGATGCTGTAAAAAAGCAGCGCTTCCAGAATTTCGTGCGTTGCAAAGCTGTCGAAACCGTCTATCCGATACCTCGTGCGCACGCGATCGCGATGATGTTCATGCATCCGAATACCCCTTTCGGGCTTTCCGCCCGTTCAAAAAGTCATTCTACATTATATATTTATTTGTCGGTTTTGTCAATCACTATTTTACACAAAAATACAATGCCGCACAAAAATCCTGTTTCAAACATGATTTGAGTGAGACAGACGAAGAAGCGAAAAGCTGACAGATGACGAAAAAAGGCGACAAAAAAACGGGAAAAGGGGTTGACAAAGAGGAAAGGATGTGCTATAATAATGGATGCGAACCGAGAGAAAAAGGGGAGCAGGTTCCGAGGCAAGCGCGCCGGTGTGGCGGAACTGGCAGACGCCCGGGACTTAAAATCCCGTGATACGAAAGTATCGTACCGGTTCGATCCCGGTCACCGGCACCAACCCGGGGCGGAAATATCGCGGAGTAGAGCAGCCTGGTAGCTCGTCGGGCTCATAACCCGGAGGTCGTGTGGTTCAAATCCCACCTCCGCAACCACGATAAGTGGACGCTTTATGCGTCCACTTTCTTTTTATGCAAAAAGACCGGAAAGTGGCTTAAATACTGGGTTTTCGGCACTTATGGCCTTCTCGCAATCTTCATAAAAATCTCAAAACGGCAGGCGATTTTGCCGTTTTTCGGTGAGTTAAATGGACGGGGCTATTTTAGTAATCGTTGGATTATGGGTCTGTAATCGTTGGATTTTGGGTGGGTAATCGTTGGATTTTGGGTAATCGTTGGTTTTTGGTCGAGTAATCGTTGGATTTTGGGTAATCGTTGGATTATCCTCTGGCCAAACCGACAAGGCCTTTTTTTAACGCGGGGCGGCATATTGTTCAATAGGTAGAATATCGAAAAAAAGGCTTCCGTTTTTTCGAAACCTATGGTAATATACAGGGTAAAAAAACGAAAGTTGCTTTTTATGAAAAAGATAACGGTCATATATCCGAAGCCGCCAACCGAGATCATCCGCCTGAAAAAGGTGGCGGCATACTGTCGGGTCAGCACAAAGCAGGAGATACAGGAACGCAGCCTTGAAGTGCAAAAGGAATATTTCCAAGAATCGATCCCGAAGAAACCGGACTGGATCTTTGTCGGCGTGTATGCCGACGAGGCATCCGGAAGGCACAACAAGAAGATGAAAGACTTTCAGCGGATGATGCGGGACTGCCGCGACAGAAAGATCGATTTGATTTTGGTAAAGTCCATCAGCCGACTCGGCCGCAACACGGTTCAACTTCTCTACGCCTGCTCCGAATTGAACAGTCTCGGCATTGATGTCTATTTTGAAATTGAAAAGCTCCACATCAACGATCCGGAAGCGATAAAAACACTGACTATATACGCGTGTCTCTATCAAAACGAAAGTCAGGAAAAAAGTCATAATGTCCGTTGGGGATTTAAGGCGCGGTTCATTGAAGGCAGTTCCGGTTTTGCGGATCGTGTTTGTTACGGATACACACACGACGAAAACGGAAAACTCATCCCCGACCCGGAACGCGCCGAAATCGTCAAAAAGATATTTGCCTGGCGTGCGACGGGTCTGTCGTTGCGAGCGATTACGGCCGAATTAAAAGAACACGGGATTTCCTCTCCGCGAGGGAATCCCGTGTGGCATATAGAGACCGTTCGTAAGATCTTGAACAATGAGAAGTACTACGGCGACGTTTTGCTCCAAAAGACCTACGTTTCCGACTACTTCACCGGGAAGCAATCCCCCAACAACGGCGAACTGGATAAGTACCTGATAGAGGGGCATCATGAGGGGATCGTGAAAAAGAGTGACAAGTAAGTCGCAAGTAATATGACCATTAAGGCAAAACTAATTGGCTTTTCTCACATATTTTGCATATCTTCCTTTGCTGACACATAGTTCGATCAGCCCTTGTTGTTTAGCCTTTTTCAGTAAATAAGTTGCTCTGTTAGGTGTAATACCCAATTGCTCTATAACGTCTCTCCTGGTAATACAATCGGCTTTTTTAGCCATTTGAACAATAGCGGCAATTTGACTGTCACCCATTATTTTAAAACATTTGAGCATAAAATTTGCCATTGTCTCAATGACGGGTATTGTGACGGAGTTTCCGAATTGTTTATACTGTTGTGCACGAGTGGCCCCATCTGGAAAACTGAAATTATCTTCGCCGTTTTTGTCAATAAAGGCATATCCGATAAAACCCTGCAACCGTCCCCATTCAGTCGGAGTCATCACTCTTATGCCTTCGCTGTTTAATGCGGTCTTTTTAGTCGGCACAAGTTTTCCCGAAACCCCCTCTTTAGGCTGCCGGATAAGATTACGTTCTTTCCCGGAACCACCTGTTGCTAGAATCGTATTTGCTACAGGGTGTTTGATTCCGTCCTCGTTTACAACAATATATCCAAAACCATGTCCTTTACTCTGTTCTCTCACTTTATGCTTTTTAAGTGTTTCCAAATAGCCGGAGGACATATAATAAAAGTCATCGACATTCGTCTCGAGAATATCATTTAAATCTCCGGCAATGACTTTTTCGCTTTTTTTAGGCAATTCGTCAGAAAGCAGTTTAATTGAATTTCCGAAAAACTCTTTACTGAAGGCCATTAGATATACACGTGGGCGGTTTTGAGGAAGACCGAAAAATCTGGAGTTACGTACCAAAGAATTGCGGGAGTACACATATTCACCATCTTCGTTTATTTTAACGCCGATAATCCTGTACTTTAGCTCATCCTCAAGAGTTTTAACTATTCTTTTAAGCGTTTTTCCGTTATCGTGTGAAACCAAGTTTTCGACATTCTCCAAAAAAACGGCTCTCGGATTAGTCCTTGAAATAATATCCGCAATATCAAAGAAAATGGTTCCTTTAGTTGTATCTCTAAAACCAAGCTGCAATCCAGCGCGGCTGAATGTCTGACAAGGAAATCCGGCAAGTAAAACATCGTATTCCGTGTTTGAAACGGTTTCTTTAAAATCTTCTAACGTTAAATCATTCTTTGGGTTATCCCCAAACAAATGCTCATATGTGGCACATGCTGCGTCGTCGATTTCAGCAGAAAGCACGTTTTCAAAAGCTCCCGTCAACTCGAATCCGCGCCTTATTCCACCAATCCCGGCACAAAGGTCAATTGTTTTATACTTCACTATGATCTCCTCAAAAACTAATCTTGATTTATTTCACTGCTAACAGACATCAGAGAAAAAGCCGACGGACGGATTATCTAAAGTACCAATAAGCACTCCTCTGTCAAGCAACATATTCTTGTTTTCGCAAGAAGTTTCGGGAATCAGCGCACAATTATGGCAAGCGGCCAAATTGCACCCGTCTTGACCTTGTCCAGGGCTTTGTATACATACCGGATCGGAAGCACACCATTTGGCCTCGCTTAACGCTCGTTGGATAATACTCTCGATTTTTCCGGGAAGCCCTTGCCTAACTAATCCGCCGAGAGAGCCTTCCGAATCTCCGGAAGCCGTATAAATCAAGATTCCGGCAATTCCGCTGTTTTCGCCTAAGTATTTCGGGCAGTATATTCTTTCTCTTATGGAAGCATTTGAATATCCGCTCTCGTTTGATAATGCCGTAATCAAGCAATGCGAGAAAGTATGCAACATGACAAATACGGGATCTATGGTTTCTTTTCCGATTTTTCCGGAGGTTCGTAAGTTTTCTTCAATGATGCCGACTCTTCTTTTCACGGCTTCTTTTTCAGCCCATTCGCGTAGCAAACCGTAATTAAACTCCAACATGATTCCTTCACCGTTATTCTTTACGGCAGGCAGCCATGTAGTAGGATGAAAACTGATTGCGGCTGTTCCGGGGGCATTTGAATTGATTCTGTTGAATCCGGTAAAAACGCGAGTTTCTCGCAGTTTATGCACTAACGAAATACTCTTTAAAAAGCCAAGACTCGAATAATCGCTTGCAGGTCTGTTTTTTACATATAGTTCATCACTTGTTTTGCCTGAGTCGCGCGTTAACACATCAAACTCTTGTTTTCGATACTCGTCTTCGCTTAATGCGGAATCCGCTGCCCCGTTATTGTTGTTTAAAAGAGTCTCGATTATCTCCGCATATGCTTGCTCAGCATCGATGTCATCATCGGCGGAAGCATTTGCTATGGCAAATCTTCTGATTGACTCTTTATCGATTTCACCGTTTACAAGAGCAGATTTAAATTTATTCACTCCGCGTTTTATACAATCCTTTGTCGCTTCATTTTTATATTTCGGCAACCAGGGAATATATATTGAGCTGATTACATTTGCGAACCACACATTTGAAGCTCCGCGTTGCATAACAATAAGCGATTTCCCGCAGTGTTCTTCGCTATTGGAGCCAAGCCACGGACGTTTTCCGTTACAAAAATACGATATTTTGTCAAGAGCGCCCTTATGGAACGCCGATTGCATACTATAGGATGCTCCGCAAGTACAAGTATACCTGATCCCGGCCAACGACGAAGAAGAGCCGCCGGTACTTCTGTATAGTTTGCAGGTCGGAGTAATGGGCATATCGCTATTTTTGTGAACCCATTCCATAATCGGGAAATCTTCGATATGCCCACATTCACAAACGGCAATAAAACGTTCGGGTACCAAATACGGTCTTTTTTCTTCCTTCTGTTTTGAGCAATATGTTTCTCTTCCGTCACGTCTTCTCAAATCACCAGAACAACGCTTTCTACTACCAGATGGTCCCACAAATTCCATATTGCCACAAACAGGGCAGTATTGCCAGCGTGGAAATCTGACTGCCGGTATTTTTATATATGCATGATCTGGATCCTGTCGTTCTGTCCTGAAGTCAGGAGGAAGAACAAATAATTTCCCGCCCAGCCGTTTTGAAAGGCGTTCATCGGGGAACACAAAATCATCGATAGGATGATCTTCGTCAAACCAGCTGTCAAGGCCTGCCACCATAAGTGATTCATCATGAGGAAACGGAATGATAGCCCCAACTCCCCACGGAGATATTAGGTTGTCTCTTCGAACATTATAATCGGCCATTATTCGTCCTCCCCTTCATCGGTAACATTAATTACTCTTGAACAATCCAGTTGGCATTCCCTGTCAACATTTCGCATCGCCATTTGGGTTTTCCACCCGCGTTTTCCCCAATCGGCAGGAGGAATAGACCCCGCAACATATAGCAGAGGCGCTTCGGGGCTCTGACGAAACGGATTCAAATCCTCATATTTTGAAGGAGTCCATTCCGACCACTCCAGCAAGTAATGATCTAATTGCTTCTGAATATCTTCTGCTGCTTCCGGGTCGATATTAAGGGCTCTGTCGATTATTGTTTTGCAAATTGTATCAAATTCCGCTTTGTTCGGTGATCTGCCGGCATTATTTCTATCCTCGACACCAACATAGAATCTGTGTAGCCCTACAAGAATGGCGTGTAGAGCCCTTTCGCGTAACGGCCTTGAAAACGGCGTGACAGATGTCGGTTCAACATTCTTATATAATTTAGCATGTTGAGCCTGAAACTTCTCGTAGTATGATTTGTCTCTCGGCTTTGATGTATTGTAGATAATAAAGACTAAGCCAGGGGCATTAGAAGAACGTCCGACGCGGCTTGTCGCTTGAATGTATTCTGAAAATGATTTGGGCTGACCGGTAACCGTCATCAAGCCGAGACGTGGAACATCCACACCGACAGAAACCATATTTGTTGCCAAACACATATCCAGCGGATGCGTATCTTTTCCGTATGGAACTTCGAGTTTTTTTAGGATTTGAGGTATTTCCGAATTGCTCATACGGCTCGTGAGTTCCTCAAGACCGCTTTCATATATGTATCTTCTGTTGCTTTTATCAGCTGATTGAAGTCTGCTTTGGTAGATGACCTCTAAACGTTCTTTTATATCGGCAATATACCAGGTCGCGGCTTGCCCGAGTTCCCGCATACTACCGAAATAGGATAAATCGGTCCAATACGGATCACGTTCGGAGTCTTCTACATCAATTGCTTTTGCAGCGTATAGAAATGCGGCGAATGTAAAAATAGATGCGGTTGCGGATGATGAGGCGGCAGATCCGTACAACCCGACATATTTTCTGCCGACTGCATCTCTATTTTCTTTTGCAAAGAAATTATCCCTGTATGATAATCCTTGAACCGGAAACTGAAAAACATTTTCCTCTCCGCAATTATAAAGTGCATTGCATTGCTGTTTGGCATGACTGATAGTTGCAGTCGAAGCAATAATTTTCGGGGAATGATCGTTATTGCAGCATAGACGGTGTATCAATGTTTCATACAAACCGACAGTTGATCCTAACGGCCCAGTAATCAAATGAAGTTCATCCTGAATTATCAATTCTGGGGGAGTATGATCTCCGTCTCCACCAAAAATGCTTTTTGCTTGAGGTCTGAAAGGAAGTGTCGCAAATTTATCTACTGTCCCGAATAATAGAGTCGGCGGATTGTCGTAAATCTCATCATCAAAAAGTTTCAGAGGAAGCGGTGTATCTTCATTATGATAGTCGCAATCCGGGTTCCCACAACAGAAAAGAACGCGCTTGCGATCAGAGCTAATCCCGTAGCCGGGCGTTTCGTTCGTTCTCCCCTTGCTGAATGTTTCCATGCTTGCTCCGCACCACGGGCATTTCAACATGACGGATATGTTTTCGCTGCTTTTTCCTCGTTGAACCTCTTGTATGTGCTTAATCACTTCGCTACTGTGGTTTTCCGTCAAAGAGTCGCCGACCCAGAGTCCAATGGTAATTCTCTCATTTCCGAGAAGCGTTTCGTTTTCGGCACGAATTTTTTCCAAAGAACAGATTAGAGACGCTGCTCGTTCATACTGCTGTGCAGTAAGCAAGCGAAGAGTATATCGCATTATGACATTTGTCCCGCTGTCATTAGGAGTTCTTAACCTTCGATACAGAATTGTAAATGCAGTTAATCCCAAATATGCTTCGGTTTTTCCGCCACCTGTCGGAAACCATATTAAATCAACGATTTTTCTTTCAGCAGAAGTCTTGTCTGTCATTGAAAGCAAATTCATAAGAATAAAAGCAATTTGAAATGGACGCCATTTGCCATATACGTTTTTTTCTCTCTCGGGCCAAGTGCTTTCATCATCAATTTGCGGTAAAACGACCGAATTATTTAAAGTCAACTGAAGAGTTTTTGTATCGAATCCGGCAAATTCCGTTAAAGGCATTTTATAATGTATTTGTTGCATCAGCATCGCTCTGTTAGCAAGACTGAATGCTTTCCAAATTGTATTGTCGGATTTTACAAGTGAAATACCGGTGTTCATACGAGAAATGCATATTTTTGCCAATTTAATTTGCTTTTCTGCCGCCGCTTTGTGTTTTTCTTCAATTCTATCTAACTCTGCTTCTTTCTCTTTGATCCACAGAGAGTATTCTTCGCACAGTTTTGAAAGGTCGAGGACGGTTTTCTCCCGGTCCTTAGAATATAATTTCATTGACAACTCGGCAGATGATTTCCCTTGGACAATCGGCTTAACATCATAAGAAGGAAGAACCGACGCCGTAACAGTCACCGGATCTTTGTCTATTACGGAATCATCCCAAGTAGCGGCGCAACCGTGACCAATTGCAAAAGTCTTAACATCTCGATAAAGCAAAGAGTTTAATTGATAATCCTCGTCTTTAATTTCGGCGCAGAAATTATCCGGAAGGGGAATGAACGGAATATTGCAGTTGACAGAGAATTCGACCTGGAACCAACAATCGGACACTTTCGGAAAAGATTCATTTGTTTTATTCGTATTAATCAGTGTTACGGTATAAATAGTGCCTTCGGTTTCGGCATCATGCATACGATAAGTTACCGCAATACCGAGTCCGTTAATTATGTTTCCGTTTTGGTCTTTCAGTTTATACTTATCTGAAATAAAACGGTTCGTTTCGGATGGTAGATCACAACGTGATATGATCAAATCGGATTCAGTACTTGCTCTGAAGAAACACTTCTTTGTCTTTTCCGACATGACAATATCGACTTTACCGTCTTCGCCTCTTTTTTCTCGAGGATATAAAGACTCCTTCTCGAAATAGGAACCAACGGAAATCTTAATTTGAACGGAATCGGCTTTGTCCGGAACGCAGAGCGTTAATCCCATTGCTGATTGCTTATAATTATTTATTTTTGAGGTTTCCGCTTCCGCAACAATTTCCGCATAATTCTTTGTGGATAACGGATCTTTTCCGGGCTGTATATCAACAAGTCCCGCTTCTTGAAACGGGATGTCGCTCTCATCTTCGATTCCGCTGAATTCATTGCTTTCTTCCTGCAGTTCGGAAATGTTAAGCATTTGCGGGAAAAGTATTCCGGTAACATAGGTTTTTAACGGTGAATCCGAAAATAGGATTTCCTCACCGTTTTCCTGCTTAAAATTATCAAGCGGATCCGGTCCGACCAGTATTTGCTTAACTTTATTTAACAGTTTTTCGCGGGCATTGCTCATTTCAGTCCCTCCCGATTACATTTGCTTTTCTTTGTTTTGCGGCTCCAGCTGATTCAAGAACATACATTTTACTTCTGGCTCTGCTGAGGGCGACATACATTAATTTTGTATCCGAATAGTCTTCTATATCGGTAATAATAACGATTTTGCTTTCAAGCCCTTTAAATGCTTGAACGGTCGAAAACCTGGCTTGATATGACTTGGGGTCATCATCAATATCACCGATAATATATTTGTCGGGATCCAGAAAATCAACAACGGACTTTTGCCTTTTGCGGGGCGAAAGAATCATAACATCTTTGGACTCAAACTCTTTTGTTTTCAAAGTTTTCAAGACTTTTTTCAGGGCGTCTCGTTCCTCGTCAACATTGCGCCAGGAGAGATATTCCACCTGTTCTCCTGATATCGATAACAAATACTTAGAATCTTCGTATCCAGTAACATTTACAATTTCATTCCCGATATTCTTGGTATTACGACAGTTTACCGTCAATCGTTTTTTGGCAAAATATGTATAATTGCCAAGTAAATCTAAAGAAGCTGCGTCTGACAAGAATATGGCCTGCCTTGCAAAATCGCCGTAAAATGTGAAACACCCGTCAAACAGCCCTCGCTCCAGAATTGCATCAATGACCTTCAAATAATTATCGGAACAAAGGTCTTGAAACTCATCAATAATCACTTTCGAGTATTGCAGAGGATGCTCTTTTAATGCAGTTAACGCTTGTTCTGGAAGTGTTGTATCAAAAAATCCGGGGGTTGCTTCAGATTCATTCTTGAAAACATTTGCACCGCATATTTTGGTTAAAAACGCATGAAATGAATATACCTCTATCTCCGGTGGCAGGCTCCTCCTGATACTTTTTGCAAGATATTTATTGTAACAAAAAACTATAACTTTTTTGCCGCTGTCAAAACTCTTTCTTGCATCTTCAATGGCTAATAAGGTTTTTCCCGTGCCTGCTCCGCCCAAAACAACTGTTCTTTCGTTGATTTCGATGTCATCCATACAGCGAAATTGTTCATCGGTCAGTTTGAGAATATCTTCTTCAGAATAGTCGATAAAACTTTTCATCGGAGGAATGCATTCGATTTCCGGCCTTAATATCGAACATATAAGTTTCGCATCATCTTCTGTCAATTCACCCGGCAATCTTTTTCCGAGCGACCGTAATTCGCTTTTGAATTGTGTTGCAAGTTTTCTGATAAAGGCGCAATAATCGTTCGTTTCCGATTTTTGCATCAGTCTCCATGTTTCGTCTTCTGTAAGGGAAGAAGTCGGGAAACTGTCTTCGTCGGTAAAAATCACACCGTATCCGTATAAGTAGTTGATTCGATCGTACTTGTTGTTTGTGTGTTGACATATTATTCTTTCAATCTCAAACATTCCGTCACGCGCTTGCTCAAATGGTCCCCGTTGCTTCCTGGAAATGTTGTGATCTCTGTCAACAAACAGCCAGTCCGTTCCGTCAAATCCGACGCCACCGGATTTTATTTCAAGAGTAAAAACGCCAAAGCTGGGAGCGATAACGATAAAATCCGATTCACCGAAAACCACTTTGAGATGCGCAGGCAATCTAAACGAGTGAAGAATATACCAATTGTCCGGTGCGTTTTCCTTGAAATACTGGAAAACCTTTTTTTCACCGCTGCTTTTGTTTTCTCTTGGAAAAGCTTTCGGATAAAGGTGCGCCATTATGAAATCACCTCGAGCCTATTAATTTTGTTCCTGTCAATAAACTCTTTTTCAAAAATCGCCTCAACGGCATAAACATGCACGTCACCGATTTCTTCAATGCTGCCTTTTGTTTGGCCGCTTTGATAAATGCTCAAAATGTCTCCGGCTTTGTATTTTAATTCGCTTGTAAGCCAACGTCCGGCTTCACGATGATACTCCTGAACCCTCGAACCGGCATTTAATACCGACTCTACTTGATCTCGCGGAAGAATGCTCGGACATAAAACGCTGAGCGCTTCTATAACACTTCCATTTTCGGGGCAAATAGTTTCTCCCATAAGCCAATATCTGATTTGATTTGTTTCGCAATTTGCCCCGAGCTTATTCATTTCTGCTTTGATCTGCGGTAGAGTCTTTCCCTCTGCGAATTGCTGTAACGCCAAAACCCACAATTCCGCAACTTCTCGTAAACCCTGTTCTCCTTTTTTAGTCATGAGTTCATTCGCTTTATCGTAAATAATATCTCTATCACTTTGCCTTATCAAAACAATGTCGCCCTTGCAGAGTTTGGAAGCATCTTTTTTTACTGGCCTGTCCAGTTCTCCGTGACAAAGAGGAGTTATGTCAATAAGGTTGTGATTGGGGCTGAAATATCCGATGGTGTCTTGATCAAGAATGACCGGAATGCATTCGGCAGAATCCGAGCGATCGGACGAAGTGTTGCTTCGTCTGATAATGCTTGTAATAAGTTCTCTTTCAAAATTGAATTCGGACATTTCTTCGATTTCGTCGGTTTCTTCCTCGAATAAATCTAAGGCTTCCCAATCCGATATGGGATCCTGCCGGGAAATAATACTACGAGCTTGTTTTTTTATCGCTTCCCGTTGAACGCAGCTTTCATACTTATTAACAAAACCGCGCCTCCAAGCGTTTTCAAATGAATACAACAGATATGTTATTTTTTTATAACAGTAAGTTTTTTTGATTTTTATGTATTCCGATTGATCAAAAAAAGTAACGATCAAGTGGTCAGTTTCCGTTGATTCTGCAGACTGTTGTCGGCAGAAATCTCCTGCGTTAAATACAGATATTTTTTCACCGTTATATATACGACTCAAAAAATCCTGCAGTTCATTAACAAATGCGAATCTATCAGGGACAAGAACAATTGTACTCTTGTAATCGCTTGATTTAATTAATTCAGATAAAGCCCTTGATTTCGGTGTGTCTCCGATTTCAAATATGCCTCGCAGCATCTCGGAGGCAGTTTGAATGTCTTCCCACATATCCGTCCCCTCATATTGGGGTTTCAATGTAGATTCAATCGTATTTAACTCGTCAAATTGAGTTGAAATCATTTTACCGATGCTGTCTGAAATCGGGGCGGCTAAATCAATAAAGAGTTTGACTAGTTTATTCATTCGGCGGGTGATTTGATTCAAAGAACTGCTATTGTCAAACGACCGTTTAATTGTTTGGCGAATTAAGCCATTTGCTTTTTTTAATTCCGTATATTTTACGGTTTTCAGTTCGGAGGTTGATCTGGCGGCATTAAAAACTTTTTTGGACAAACTGCTGAAAAGCGAGGCCTTTGGTGAAATATAATCTTCGCCGGAAAGGCCGCCGAATATTAACATATTCGGATCCCAGCTCCAAAATTCAAATCCCATTTCTGATAAAACTGGAAAGGACTCGAATTCCGTTTCGGGCACAAACACAATAAAAGGAATATCCGCCTTCAGACATTTCTTAAGCTCACCGAGGTTATTGATCGCTTCGTTAAACTTTGCCTGCGTTACAACTATAGAATCAAACTTGTCTTTCAATGATTCAGTAGATACACCTTGGGCTATTTCGTTGATTTTCGGAGATACAATTATACCCGGCAAACAATCTAAATGACCGGAATTATAGAGCGCCGTTCCTCTTTCATTTGACTCGTCGAATTCTCCGTACGCAACAACATCTTGGAATCTTTTTCCGGTAATGAAGAATTCGTCAAGGAATTCCTTGAATTCCTTTTTGGGAGACAGAATGGCGATTGTCTTGTTTACTACTGTGCGCTTAAGCGCCAGAAGATCAATATCTGCCATTCCGTCAACTTCAAGTTTTTGCTTGATTAACGATCTTTCAATTTCATATTTTTTTTGCGTCGTCAACGCTCCATGACTTCTCTCAAAATAAAGGTGATATCTGTCAAAAGGTGACCAATAAGTTGACGGATAATCAGTAATTATCGTTCTATCACCATATTTTTTCTCTTTTGTTTTGCCTACACGTAGCTCTATGATTCTCTTTTCTCTATCAAATGACCGATATTCTACTATAGCTTTACCGAGCTTAAGGTACTGTCCAGGCTCAATTTCGGAAAATAAATTGTGCGCATAATCCGGAATCTCTTGAATATTAGACAGATATTTAGCAACAATTAAAGGCAAAATGTTGATTTCATCATCGGGCATAATTATGGCAATTCGTTTGTGCCCGGATTCAAGCAGAGAATCTATTATGGCTTGACTTGCCGACAAAAGGGGATGAAGATTTGTTTCAACGGGAAGCGTTGAAGTACTGTATTTAATTCGGTTATAAATCGGGTGCTTATCCAAAAAATCACGGATGTAACTCATTTTTATATCCTCTTTGCGATGGGTGAAAAATAATAATGATACTCGCCTTCTGTGTTCACTTGCTATTGATTTCTACTGTTGGGCAATATATTCTCCCGATACATATATCGTAATTCTCACATAAAGTATTCTCTATTGCAATCACACATTCTTCAGTGTTCTTTTTTATCTCTTCTCCCCAAAAGCGGAGAACCGTCCATCCTTCAGATTGAAGCTTTTGATTCACTTCTTTATCTCGTTGAATATTTCTTTCGATTTTCGGAATCCAAAAATCTCGTCTCGATTTAATCTCGTTTTGTTTGTTTTCCCAATCGAAACCATGCCAGAATTCACTGTCACAAAATACAGCCACTTTCTTTCCAATAAAAGCTATATCGGGATGACCGTATACGGACTTTACATTTTTGCGATAACGAAGACCTTTTTCCCAAAGGCAACGCCGAAGCAACAGCTCGATTTCCGAATCCTTGTTTTTTACTGCCCGCATATTTTTCGCTCTTTGTTCGGGAGTAAGTTTATCCATATCATTCACCATTCATTATAGAGAAGCGGATGTCCAAAAAACTGGACACTAATCAATTTTCCTTCTCTGGAATAAAATCCATAACCTCTCCGATGTTCGTTTCAAGAACATCACAAATACGCCCCATAACAGCCATAGATACTTCCTCGTCGCGAGTCAGCTTAGTCATGGTGTTGGGAGAAATACTTGCCGCACGGCGCAATTCAGCCCGGCTCATCTTCTTGTCGATCAGCAATTTCCAAAGCTTATTGTATGAAACAGCCATATTCAACCTCAACTTTCATCATATTACAGCAAAATCTGATTCTTCGTTTGATATTATACCATATTTTGCATCCTATTGCAATATAATAATCGCAAAAAATTGCGAGAAATAATCAAAAAGTTGAAAGTTGTTCAATCCCTGTTTTATTTTTCAAGATGTTTCAATCGAAATCGCCCGAAATGTCCGGTTATGCCCATTGATTTCCGGCTGGATTTGTGATATAATTGTGTAAATAAACTTGAAGAGGTGAACTCATGAATCCGGCATCAGAACAAAAAAGGATCGCCTTCGGATATAACCGTAAAGACGACAAAATCATACTTAACGAAGGTCAGTCAGGCTGCGTCTGGTTGATTTTTACATACTATGACGAAGGCAAAAGTCTCGCCGAGATCAAAGACATATTGGAAGGACTGAACATTCCGTCGCCGCAAAATAAAAAGGTCTGGGGCAAGCAGACAATTTCCAACATCCTATCCAACCCGCATTATTTAGGCTCCGAGGAGTATCCGAAGATCATAGAGCAGGAACTTTTTGACAGAGTACAGGCACGAAAGGCGTGCAACACCTCAAAATAACGCCTTAATTATGGTCGATTCAGCCATTTTAACCGGGGTCTTCCGATTTTAACCACTTTGCGAGATTTTAACCGGGGCACCAAGCAGATTTTCACCACCCCCTGGTGAAAATTTAACCACCCCTGTGGTAAGCAGAGTAATTTCTATTAAAATATTCTACTCAACACAAAATCAGAAGCCGATCCTGCGGGGTCGGCTTTTGATTTTGGTTACAGAAGATCGGATTGAACTGCACGGTCGCGAGGTTATGAGACCGAAGGGCGAATAACCCGGAGGGGAGCCCGCCGAGCGCCGCCGGGGGCGGATACAGCGAAGGTGGGCGAGTGGCAGCGGTCGAAATTTCAGCGAGCGAACCGCGAGCGTTTGAAATTTCGGGCACCGCAACAGGATCGTGTGGTTCAAATCCCACCTCCGCAACCAAAAGAACGGACACCCCAACGCGGGGTGTCCGTTCTTTTTGCTGTGAAGCCCGCCGGACTTGAGCTTTTATACGGAAAGATGCCTGATCTTTTCAGCTTTTTCTGCAAAATTACTGTTTTCGAGTAATTCTTTGCTCTGTTCTGCTCCAGCCCATTTATGACACCACCAAGGTGTGCGTTGCACAAAAAACAGGATGTCTGACATAACAAGTGGGTCTTGGCAATGCGCTTCTGCCCATGCATACATTTCAAGGGCAGTATTCATTGCATTATCGGCGCAGGATAACGCTTCGGACAGACATCCTTGACAAATCAGAAAATTGCACTTTGACGTATAGGAAGTAATCAAGTATCAATAGGAATTTTTCTCAAAACCGTTTACGACAAGGTCAGCCGGATCAGCATACAGCCGTACCAAATCTTTTGACGCGCTTGTAAGATCATTCCAAGCCTGTAAAACCGTCTCTTTGCTTGTTTTCGGATGATCGGAAAGCGTTTTTGCACGATGGAATAAAGACATTGCATAGTCGAACATAAGGTGCTTGGAGGTTGATTCTGCTTTCTCACAGGCAGTTGCAGAGTCTCCCTTTGCTTGCGCGATTCTGCAAAGTGCCTTGTCTCTGATACCACACAAGTCCGGTAATTTCATCGCAACAGCTCCCGCTTGCTCAAACATTTTCTTAAGAAGCAAAAGGTCAATCAAATGGTTTTCTGCATCAATCTGTACCTCCGGAAGCGTGCAGTTGTCACAAACGGAACGCAACATTCTGTCGCATTCAAGCCAAAACTCGTCAAACCGTTCTTCGGGGATATCAAATTTTTTTCTTACACGTACTACATGCAAATAATCCTGAATGGCAAAAGCACATTTGACCTTTACAGCATAGTCAAGCGGGTATTTGTTCAAATATTTTTTATACAGTTCGTATACAATCAAATCTGCGTTGTTTTCGGTCGAGTTTACGGAATAAGTTGCCCAGACTTCTTTGACTTTGTTTTCGAGCTCTCCCTTGTCTGCATACTCATTTGTTCCGACACCGAGCAAGTAGTCTGTGGATACAGACAAAAGAGCTGCTAACGGAACGATTTGCGAAATGTCGGGCATGGTATTATCGCATTCCCAGTTAGATACGGACTGCGTGGATACGCCGATATGATCGGCAACAAAGGACTGCGATACTCCCGCTTCCTTACGAAGTGCTTTCAGTCGTTGTCCAAAACTATTCATTATGTTCCTCCGTTTGAGTTGTATTGAAACCGGCGCCTGTTTCTGATATTATTATAGCAAAATTTCAAAGAAAAACAATATACTGCACCGCGACTTGAGTTATTACTCTGTTTATAAAATTTGTGGCGGTCAAACCCTAAAAATTGCGTTGCAGTAGGCAAAGAATAATGATAAAATGTTTAATCTTGATTTCAACCCTTGTAAAGCAAAAGCCGCAGAGCACTGCACTCTGCGGCTTCGCGGAAATCCGCGATTTGGTGGGGGTGTGGGGATTGAACCCACTTCGGTTTATCTTTAGATTTTTATTTGGTATGGTTTTCGTTTGATTGCAATGACTCTATTGCCAGGTCTTCCCCCATAACAACCGATTTCATAACGGTGTTCGACCCCGTTCTGTGGCTCACCTGCATTGATCGAGTGACGGTTTGCACGGACGGAACACTTGTTTTCCGCTTCACGAACGGCACCGAAATACGCGGTTGAATAAGAACTGCACCCCACCCAAGAAATGCACCCCATTTTAGCAGGTGGGGTGCATTGTCTAAAATTAGAGTTTAATGCCAAACACTTGGGCAAAACCGACAAGAAAACCGTTTGAATCTATTTGATTCAGACGGTTTTCTTGTTTATTCTGCTGAAATCGGTAGATTTTTCAAATAGTCGGCAACACGGTTGACCCAAGTTTGACCCGGATTGGATAAGTGTCATCCTTCTGAATTTGTTTGAGCTATGGCTGCTTGTGCTCAATCAAATCGAAACTTCCTATAAGATCAAAGCCAAAACTTCGGAGAATTGCACGACCAAGAGATTGTCGAACTTCTCGCCATACACATCGGGGCATCCTTTCGGATGCCCCGCGGGTAGTTCTTTATTCAGCCCTTTGCTTGCGGCGTCAGGTACTTCGGCAGCTCCACGTTGCTGATGATCTCGTCAAAATCGGACGCGCTGCAAAGGTTGTGCAGGCAGGTTCTCCCCAGCTTTTGCCCGTCGCAAAGCAGAACCTTTCTCTTGGACTGTTTGAGCATCGCACGCCGCACCTCGTTCTCCTCGATCGAGTTGTCGGTCACCTTTCCATCCATCGACAGCCCCCGACAGGACACGAACGCAATGTCCGCGTTATACCGCATGATCGTCTCTATCGCGTCGGTTCCCGTGTAGGAAAAGGATTTGTTGATCATCCTTCCGCCCGTGCAGATGTTCTGTATCCCGTACTGTGCCAGCAGCAGCGCCGTCTTTGCCCCGCTCGTGATGACGATGATATTTTTGATCTCCGTCAGGTATGGCACGAGAAAATACGCACTGGTCGTTGCGTCCAGCATGACCGTGTCCCCTTCCTTGATCCGTGCTGCCGCCAACTTCGCCATGACGTGCTTGGGCGCGCTTTGTTCCTCCGCCCGAAAGGAAAAGGCAATGGTCGCGTCGGCAGGGTCTTTGATGAGTGACACGCTGCCGTATTTTTTCAGGATCATTCTCTTTTTTTCCAGCTTGACCAAATCCCGTCGAATCGTGGGAATACTGACAAACAGTCTCTCCGCAAGCGCCGTCAGCGTCACCTCGTCGCATTCCGACAAAATATTCAGAATTTGCTCCTCTCTTTCGTAAAACGGCATGATGATTTCCTCCGATCATATTTTGATTTTTCAATCATATTTTTCTTTTAAAAATGATCAAACATTCAATAGTTTTTCAAAATATTGACAGAAATTGATTATGTTGATATAATTCTATCACAAATCCATTTGAAAATCAATACGATCAATTAAGAAAGGCAAAAAAAATGGAAAATTGGCTTCATTTAGAGAACAAAGTCGTCATCGTGACTGGCGGCGCCTGCGGCATCGGCTATGCCGTGGTGGAAGAATTCCTTGCGGACGGAGCGAAAGTCGTGGTATGCGACATCAGCGAGAACGCTCCCGCCTTCAAGGGCGCAACCAAAGACAACCTTTTGTACGTCAAGACCGACGTGACTTCCAAAGAACAGGTCAACGCCATGGTCGCAAAAACACTGGAAACCTTCGGAACCGTTGACGTGATGGTGAACAACGCCGGCATCAACATTCCCCGTTTGCTCGTGGACGAAGCGGGAAAATTCGAGCTTGACGACGTTGTTTGGGACAAGGTCATGAACGTCAATCTCAAAGGTCTTTTCTACTGCTCCCAAGCAACCGCCAAAATTATGAAAGCGAAGAAAAGCGGCGTCATCGTCAATATGTCGTCCGAATGCGGCTTGGAAGGCTCCGAGGGTCAAAGCGTTTACGCAGCGTCCAAAGCGGCTGTCAACGCGCTGACGCGCTCTTGGGCAAAAGAGCTCGGCAAATTCGGCGTCCGCGTTGTGGGAATTGCCCCGGGTATTCTCGAAGCCACGGGACTTCGCACCCTCTCCTACGAAACGGCTCTGGCATATACCCGCGGCATTACGGTCGAACAGCTCCGCGAGGGTTACAACAAAACCGGAACCACGCCCATGGGTCGCGCGGGGAAACTCTCGGAAGTGGCTTCCGCCGTCGCCTTTATGGCAAGCGACAAGGCGGGCTACGTGGACGGCGTTACCCTGAACGTTGCGGGCGGCAAAACCAGAGGTTGACCGTCGATCGCGTCGGCTCGACATCCGCTCGGCAAACATTTGCCAATAAATAGCCCCCGAACCAAACTCGTATGTTTGGTTCGGGGGTTTTTGCGGGGAGCTTTCCTGCCGTTGGCGCAAATTGCGGATTACCTGTTGCATTTTTCGGAAAAGCGTGGAATAATAATGGTGTAAGTGCTTTTCATCATGATCCCCGATCTCTCCCTGCCACCGGAAAACGAACAATACGGCAGCGTTCGTTCGCCTTTCCCTGCCGACTGCTGCCACGGCATTTGGGATGTTTCATGAAACGACAAAAAATCAGTCTGACCACGCAAGTCATCATTATCGCCTGCATCCTTCTTTTGAGCGTGAACCTCATTCTCGGGATCATTCTGGTACGGCAATCCCGCTCGGCAATGAAGTCGTCGCTCGATCAGACGATGCTTGAAATCGCCAAAACAGCCGCCGCCTCTCTCGACGGCGACGCGCTCGGCGCTCTGACCGCCGCCGACGTAAGCTCCCGCTCTCCCGCCTATCAATCCGTATATAACACGCTCACGATCTTCCAAAACCATTTCGACATCGAATATATCTACGCCGTTCGCGACATGGGAAACGGGAACTTCGTTTTCACGGTTGACCCCGACCCCGTTGACCCGGGTCAGTTCGGAGAAGCCGTAGTCTTTACCGACGCGCTCTATTCGGCGAGTCGCGGCGTTGCCGCCGTGGACAAAGCCCCGTTTGAAGACCGTTGGGGTTCGTTTTACAGCGCCTACTGCCCCGTTTTCAATTCCTCGGGCGAGGTCACGGGGATCGTGGGTGTGGATTTCGGCGTTCAATGGTACCGTGCGCAGATCCGGAGACAGACTCTTTCCATTGTCGTCAGCAGTTTGATCTCCCTTTTCATCGGCGCGTTGACCATTCTGCTCGCCATGAGCCGCACGCGCAAAAAGGTTCAGGTTCTTTACAATGAGCTTTCCTCACTCTCTTCGGACGTTGAAAACATGACCGAGGAGATCGCTCCCGCGCCCGATGAATACGAACAAACCGACGATAACCCCGACCAAAGCGATGTGGATATTTCCGAAATACGCCCCTCGGAAAAAACCATCGAGGCGCTCGGCGGGAAGATCCGCTCCACGCAGGCAAAACTCCGGACTTATATTGCCCGTGTTCACGAGCAGGCATACACCGACACCATGACCGGCGTTGGCAACAAGACCGCGTATCTTGACCTGGTCAAGCTGCTGAACCGCCGCATTGAGGACGACAACGCATCCTTCTCGATTGCCGTTTTCGACATCAACGGGCTGAAAAGGATCAACGACAACTACGGGCACGAATACGGCGACATGATCATTACCGACGCGGCTTCGGCGATCCGTAAAGTTTTCGGAAGAGAGCATTTGTTCCGCATCGGCGGCGACGAGTTTATCGCCGTTCTGGAACAGACTTCCGAAGAAAACCTCTCCGCGCGCTTCCGCGCGCTCGACGAGGAAGTTGCCCGCTTCAACGCCGAGGAAAAGCAATATGAAATGACGCTTTCCTTCTCCAAGGGATTTGCCGTTTACAAACCCGAGCTCGACGACGAATTCAAATCGGTGTTCAAACGTGCCGACGAGGCAATGTACCACGATAAATGGCTCCATTACTCGCGCAAAGGCGACGACCGCCGAAAATTCAACGCGCCGCCGCGGGAATAACGGTCGGATAACGTTTTTCCCTTTGACAATCCCCGAAAAACCGAATAAAACCGCCTCCGAATGTTCAGAATGGGAATGATCCTGAATTTCGGAGGCGTTTTCTATGGCAAACATTCTCATCATCGGCGGGGGTGTGGCGGGTCTTTCCGCTGGCATTCGCGCACAGCTCGACGGTCACCGCGCGGTGATCTGCGAAAAACTCCCCGCGGCGGGCGGAAACCTGACGGGTTGGCGGCGCGGTGATTACCGCATCGACAACTGCATCCATTGGCTCACGGGTACCAACCCATCCACCCCGCTCTACCGAATGTGGGAGACCCTCGGTGCGCTCGGCAACGGCATCGGCATTCATCGCGGGGACAGCCTCTACACCTGCGAATGGGACGGCGAACGTCTTTCGCTTTGGCGCGACCTCGACCGTTTGGAACGGACGATGCTCGCCGTCTCCCCCACCGACGAAAAGGAGATCCGCTCGCTCGTCCGCGTCATCCGCGCGGCGCAGGCGTTCTGCGGGATCGGCGGGAAACGCCACAACAAAGGGTGGAACCCCGTCCTTGCCCTGCGGGACGTCCCGCTCCTGCTCCGCTATCATCGCATGAGCACGGGTGACCTTGCCGCTCGCTTCGAGCATCCCCTGCTCCGCGCGTTTCTGACCGACTTCATTTCCGAGCGGTTCGCGTCGTTGGCGTTCGTGTTCGTCGCCGCGCATTTCTGCGGGGACAACGCCGACGTTCCCGCAGGCGGGTCGGTCGCCATGGCGGAACGGATGGTCGAACGGTTCCGCGGTCTGGGCGGCGAACTGCTGACGGGGAAAGAAGTCGTGCGCGTCCTGCACAACGGAAAACGCGCACACGGTGTGCAATTTCGGGACGGTTCGATCGCCGAAGCCGACGAGATTGTGGTGACGCTCGACCCCGCCGTGGTCTTTCCGCGCATGGTCGGTCTGCCCATGCCGAAGGGACTTGCCGCCCGCTACCGCGACAAGCGGCTGATGCGGTTTTCGAGTTGGCATTGCGCCTTTGCCTGCGACCTGCCCGAAGTTCCTTTTCACGGCGATTTCGTCATAAAACCCGACCCTGCCTGTCAATTTCGCCTCGGCGCACCCGTTTTGACCGTCCGCGAATTTTCGCACGACCCGAACGCCGCCCCACGCGGTTCGACCCTTTTGCAGACCATGACGGTTTGCGACGAGGCGACCTGCCGCCGCTTTATTGCCCTGCGGGGCGACCGCGACGCCTACACCCGCCGCAAGCAGTATCTGGCGAAATGGACGGAGCGCGCCCTTGCGGAGCAGTTTCCCGAACTGGACGGACACCTTTCCTGCATCGACGTTTGGACGCCCGCGACCTATGAGCGGATGATCGGTTCGGAGATCGGCTCTTTTATGAGTTTTGCCTTCGGCGCGAAAGTCCTGCCGCTCCGCGCGAGCGCGCGGAGCGGGCTCTCCAACGTGACGTTGGCAAGCCAATGGCTTCGCGCCCCCGGGGGACTTCCCTTTGCCGCAGAGGCGGGGATGCTCGCCGTTCGCGCCATTACGGCAAAATACCGGCACGCCTCCCGCCGCGAGGGAAAAGCGGAAACGCCCGCCGTTCTCGGCACGGAAGAACCGATCGGGTAACGCCCGAACGCAAAGACCCGCCGCCGCGCAACAAGTTGC
>JAGAEA010000029.1 GCA_017613355.1 Clostridia bacterium | reverse complement strand
GTATGATGGATACGATCCTGAAACTCGGTCTGAACGACGAAGTCGTTGAAGCCATGATCAAAGGCAACCCGGATCCCAAATTCAAGCGTTTTGTGTACGACTCCTACAGACGTTTCATCCAGATGTTCTCTGATGTCGTCATGGAAGTCGGCAAGAAGTATTTTGAGCAGCTGATCGACGAGATGAAGGAAAAGAAGGGCGTAAAGTTCGATATCGAGCTCACTGCCGACGACCTTAAGGAACTCGCCCGTCAGTTCAAGGCGGAGTACAAGTCCAAGATCGGCGAGGACTTCCCGTCCGACCCGAAGGTCCAGCTTTATGAAGCGATCCGTGCGGTCTTCCGTTCGTGGGACAACCCGCGCGCCAACGTCTATCGCCGCGATAACGACATCCCCTATTCTTGGGGCACTGCCGTCAACGTGATGCCGATGGTGTTCGGTAACCTCAACAACAATTCCGGCACGGGCGTTGCCTTCACGCGCGATCCCGCGACGGGCGAAAAGAAACTGATGGGCGAGTTTCTCGTGAACGCGCAGGGCGAGGACGTCGTTGCCGGCGTTCGTACCCCCATGCCCATCGCGCAAATGGAAAAGCAGTTCCCGGATGCTTATAAGCAGTTCGTGGACGTTTGCAACATCCTCGAAAACCGCTACCGCGATATGCAGGATATGGAATTCACCGTGGAGAACGGCAAACTCTATATGCTCCAATGCCGCAACGGTAAGAGAACCGCGCAGGCGGCGCTCCAGATCGCGTGCGACCTCGTTGACGAGGGAATGCGCACCGAGAAGGAAGCGGTTTTGATGATCGACCCCCGCAACCTTGACACGCTTCTGCACCCGCAGTTCGACGCGAAGGCGCTCAAAGCCGCGAAGCCCTTGGGCAGAGGCTTGGGAGCTTCTCCCGGAGCCGCTTGCGGACAGATCGTGTTCACTGCCGACGATGCCGAGGCATGGAAGAAGGCGGGCAAGAAGGTCATTCTCGTTCGTCTCGAAACCTCTCCCGAGGACATCACGGGCATGAAAGCCGCCCAGGGCATCCTGACCGTTCGCGGCGGTATGACTTCGCATGCGGCAGTCGTTGCGCGCGGCATGGGTACTTGCTGCGTTTCCGGATGCGGCGATATCAATATGGATGAAGAGAACAAGAAGTTCACGCTGGCGGGTAAGACCTTCCACGAGGGCGACGTCATCTCCATCGACGGTTCTACCGGTAACATCTACGGCGAGGCGATCCCCACCGTTGACGCCACCATCGGCGGCAACTTCGGACGCATCATGGGCTGGGCGGATAAATACCGCAAGCTCAAAGTCCGCACCAATGCCGACACCCCCCGCGACGCGAAGAAAGCACGCGAGCTCGGTGCCGAGGGCATCGGACTTTGCCGCACCGAACATATGTTCTTCGAGCCCGACCGTATCGCGGCGTTCCGCGAAATGATCTGCTCCGACACCGTTGAAGAAAGAGAAGCGGCACTCGCCAAGATT
Source organism: Clostridia bacterium (assembly GCA_017613355.1). Lineage (GTDB taxonomy): Bacteria > Bacillota > Clostridia > Oscillospirales > CAG-272 > UMGS1865. Next base: position 33,357 of record JAGAEA010000029.1, on the reverse strand, counting down.
CTGCCCATGCAGCAGAGCGACTTCGAGAAACTGTATGTCGCGCTCGAAGGCTATCCCGTGGTCATCCGCTTCCTCGATCCGCCGCTCCACGAGTTTGTTCCCACCACCGAAGAGGATATCGAACTCCTTGCCAAGGCGCAGAAAAAGCCGGTTGAAAAGATCAAAGCGATCATCACAAGCCTGCATGAATTCAACCCGATGATGGGTCACCGCGGCTGCCGTTTGGCTGTCACTTATCCTGAAATCGCGGCAATGCAGACCAGAGCAGTCATCCGCGCGGCGATCAACACCAAGAAAGCGCATCCCGATTGGAATGTGGAGCCCGAGATCATGATCCCGCTCGTGGGTGAAGTCAAAGAGCTCAAATACGTCAAGAATACCGTGGTGAAGGTTGCCGATGAGGAAATCGCCGCCGCGAAGAGCAATCTGAAATATCAGGTTGGCACCATGATTGAGATCCCGCGCGCCGCACTGACCGCGGACGAGATCGCGAAGGAAGCGGAATTCTTCTGCTTCGGTACCAACGACCTGACGCAAATGACCTTCGGCTTCAGCCGCGACGACGCCGGCAAGTTCCTCGGCGCGTACTACGACGCGAAGATTTACGAGAACGATCCGTTTGCCAAGCTCGACCAGATCGGCGTCGGCAAGCTGATGAAGATGGCAGTCACGCTCGGACGCGAAGCGCGTCCCGGACTCTCCTGCGGTATCTGCGGAGAGCACGGCGGCGACCCGACGTCGGTTGAGTTCTGCCACCAGATCGGTCTGGATTACGTCTCTTGCTCGCCCTACCGTGTGCCGATCGCAAGATTGGCGGCAGCGCAGGCAGCGCTTAAAGACTGATTTGACCCGATCGGTCAAACCGAAATGAAATACAACCGCCCCGCATCGGATGATGATGCGGGGCGGTTGTGTTTTTTTCGGAAGAACAAAACAGAGGGAAACAAACTTTCGACAAAAAAACAATAATAAGAATAAAAATTGATTTTATTCCAAATAAAGCGACAGAAAAGATGCGCTGCACAAATTCATGCAGCGCATCTTTTCCGTTATCTTGGGACAGATGATGTTTTGCCGAAATCGGAATTATTTGATTTCGACGATAGCGCCCGCCTCGGTGAGAGCGGCTTTGACCTTCTCGGCCTCGTCCTTGGAAACGCCTTCCTTAACGGGCTTCGGAGCAGCCTCAACAAGGTCTTTCGCGTCCTTCAAGCCCAAACCGGTGATTTCGCGGACAGCCTTGATGACGTTCAGCTTGTTCGCGCCGAAGTTGGCGAGGATGACGTCGAACTCGGTCTTCTCTTCGGAAGCGGCGGCAGGAGCGGCGCCGGCAGCGGCAACCACACCAACGGGAGCGGCGGCGGAAACGCCGAACTCTTCCTCAACAGCTTTCACAAGGTCGGAAAGCTCCAGGATGGTAAGGGATTTGATCTCTTCGAGAATGTTTGCAATCTTTTCGGATGCCATTTTAAGTTACCTCCAAAATCAGTTTTGATTTTCAATGTGCCGATCAAGCGGGATCGGAGACCGACGGGGAAACACACCCCGCGTTTGCCGAACGAATAAAATTAAGCTTCTGCGGGAGCCTCGGCGGGGGCTTCTGCGGGAGCGGCTTCTCCGTTTTTATCCACAACAGCCTGCAAAGCGTAAGCAAAGCTGTAAAGGGGAGAACGGATGGAGCCGAGGAGTTTTGCAATGAGCGTTTCCTTCGAAGGAATCTCTGCGAGAGCATTCACGGAAGCGGCGTCGATCACGTTGCCGTCCACGTAGCCCGCGAGGATTTGGAAGGAGTCGATCTTCTCTGCATATTCCTTCAACACTTTTGCGGCGGCAACGGGGTCTTTCTCGCTGATGGCGATTGCCGTCATACCGTTCAAATGCTGTTTCAGCTCGCCGTAACCAACCTCATCGCAGGCTCTGCCGGTCAAGGTGTTCTTCATAACAACGTATTTTACACCTGCCTGGCGAAGTGCCTTGCGCATCGCAGTATCCTTATCCACCGTAATACCTTGGTAGTTGACCACAACACCGGCGGCGGAATTCTTGATCTGCTCCGCGAGATCGGCAACGATCTGCTGCTTTTGAGCCAGAATGGAATTACTGGGCATTTTTTGTTTCACCTCCCAATGTGAACTTGTGAAGTTGAGAAAAAATAAAAGATCTTTCTTCCGGCGCATTCCGACTGCCGCAAAGAAAGACCCTACAAACGCACCCACACAAGCGCGGGAAACGTATTTGACCTCTCCTCGGCAGGAAAGCAATGCTTTTACCGGAACCTGCTGTCTTCGGATAACGGAGCTATTATATCACAATTGAAAAAAATTGTCAAGACCTTTTTGAAATTTTTTCATTTTTTTGAAATACGAAATTTACGATTGTTATCAAACAAAACGGAGCGTGTCTCCCACGGCTTTACGAAAAGGGAGAACACGCTCGATTTTTAGAATGAGAACGAATTTAATTTTCGACTTTGTGACTTTTCAAAATCAACGTTGCGGCGTTCAATAACCGTTCACGAAGCCAGTCAGGCTCAATCACGCGGAATTCAGAGCCGAGAGCAATCAGGGCGCCGATGAACTTTTCCACGCTGTGAAACTCGCAGGTAAACCGACCCTTGCCGAGCTTATCGGTGATGTAGGGCGTCAACTCCATAATGGCGAGCTTGTCCGAAAGCTCGATCGTAGCGCTGTAAGGAATTTGCATTTGAATAATGGATTCATTTGCCGCCAGCTCTTCGGGGTTTTGAACCGAGCCGACTTCCGGAATATAGAGCTCGTCGTTGTCGGAAGTCAAAAGAAGGGGAAGGGAAAAAGGCTCCGTATAGTAAAAACCGCGACGGGCGGTATCGTAGGCGATGGGAGCGCCGAGGTTCTTGCGCAAAAAGTCGAGGTCGCGCTGCGCCTGCCGCGGGGAAATGCCGAAGCGCTCAGCAATTCGATGGGAATTGGGATAGCTGTTGCCGGTCAGCTTTTTATGGAGCCATTGAATCCTTGCGTTCGCGTTCATTCCGGAGTCCTCTCTTTTTCGGTCGCTTCCTCGGTTGTTGCCGTTTTGGGTTCGGTGGCGGCGATCAGTTGGCAAAGGCGAAGCGACGCCGTAACGCAAATGCCAAAGAGCACGGGAGAAGCGGCAAAATAGGCGAGGGCGGGGAGTTTCCCGACAAATTGAAGGACCGCGATCGGAACGGAGGAGAGCCCGCAGAGCGCCACGGCGAGCACCGTGAGAATGGGCGTGAAAGATCCGTTCGTCAAGCCGGCGGAGATCCGCATTTCGATACAGCAATAGAGCATGGCGGCGAGCAGACCCATTTGCAGAAGAATCTTCACGGGAGCGTTCATTTCCACCGCCATATCAAAGTAGTAAGCGGCGTTCAGAACGACTGTCGCCGCAACGGAAGCAAAGCCGACCCAGAGAATGGCGGAGGCATAGCGCTTTGCAAGCGAAGATGCCGACAGCGCAAAATAAACGGCGGTCAGCAAAAACAGCACGGCGGGGAGCGGCTCCTTTGCAATGAAAAGCAACACCGCGGTCACGAGCGAGCCGAGAGCGGCGGGAAGCACGGCGAAGGAGGGCGCGGAAGGCTTTACGAAAGGCGTTCCGAGACGCTTTGAAAGGATCGCCCCAACGACACCGAAAGCAACGGCTAAGCAAGCGAATACCGCTGCCTGAATGGGAAGCGGAGAACCGTTTGTAAAGTAGTTGGAAACATCGGGACGGTATGCCACGAGGTATGCAACGGTCATTAAAATCATCGCAACCGCCGAGTAGGGCAGGGCGAGGAGAAGAAAAATACGCGATAGCTTCATAATCGATCCCTTCGGACAAAAAATATTCTTCCATTATTATAGCACAAATCAAAACGGAAAATATGAACATTTTGTGACAATTTAGCTTCGAAAAAGAAAGAATTCCGATATTGAGAAAAAAACTTGACAAACCGAAAAGAATACGATATTCTAATGAAAGAAAGGGTGGAAACGCACGGATGTGTGTGAGAGAAAAGGCGAGTTTTTTCGATGATTTGAACAAGAAGAAAAGCGTTTTTGGGGTTAACCGAAAGGGAAAACGGCTGAAAAGTAACCGAAAACCGCATATTTTTGTATAGGTTGAATAAAAAACACAAAATTATTCCGTAAAAGTTCTACAAATAGGACACCGAAAAGTATTGACAAATCGGGAAACATTTGATATAATAGAAAAGCTTGATATGCGATGAAGCGAAAGGTTGCTTTCGGGGGACGCTCCGAAAGGGAATTTTCGCAGAGTATGTCCGTTAACCGGGCGAAAAGGTATGCACTGAGACACTCCGAAACGGCGCAAACGTGCGGCGAAGTTCTCTGTTGTTTCTTTGGGACACCCCCGGAATTTGCCTTGGCAGATGCTGATGCGCGAGGCAAACTCCGTATTTTTCAGGGGAGAAAAGAAACGCACGGAACAGTGTTGAAGGAAATGCCGACCTTGCCAAACACGCGGTTCGCAAGAAAGACAACCTTTTATTATAGAGGCGCTCTTGCGACAAGCGAAATCTGATAAGGAGGCAAAAAGCAATGGCGATTAAAGAGAAGATCAGAGTCAGACTCAAAAGCTACGATCACGTGCTGATCGACACCGCGGCGAAAAAGATCGTTGAGGTTGCGAACCGCAACGGCGCCGAGGTTTCCGGACCTATCCCGCTTCCCACCGAGCGCGAGATCATCACGATCCTTCGTTCGGTCCATGTGAACAAGGATAGCCGCGAGCAGTTCGAGTATCGCACGCACAAGAGACTGATCGACATCATCAAACCTTCGCAAAAGGTCGTTGATGCGCTGATGAACGTGGAACTTCCCGCCGGCGTTGAGATCGAAGTCAAGCTGTAAGGCTTGAAATCAAGCACTTCCATCGCAACCAGAGCGGCACAAAGACAACAGTCGAGCTTCGGCGATCACTTGGCGAAGCGTTCGACAACTTTGTAAATCATGTTGGCGCTCCGCGCGTCAACCAATCATTTACAGGAGGAAAAACAAAATGAAAAAGGGTATTATCGGTAAAAAAATCGGCATGACGCAGATTTTCGATGAAATCGGAAACGTCATTCCGGTAACGGTTATCGAAGCAGGCCCGTGCGTAGTCGCACAGAAAAAGACCGTTGAGAAAGACGGTTACAACGCGCTTCAACTCGGCTTCGAGGAAGTCAAGGAGAAGCATTTGAACAAAGCGGAAAAGGGACATTTCGCGTCCGCGAATGTCGCCCTGAAAAAGCACCTGAAAGAATTTCGTTTGGACGATTGCTCCGCAAACGTCGGCGATCTCGTCACCGTCGATACCTTCGCCGCAGGCGACAAGGTCGATGTAACCGGTATGACGAAAGGTCGCGGATACACGGGCGCGGTCAAGAGATGGAACCACCACACGCTGTGCTCCACGCACGGCGTCGGTCCGATCCACCGCGAAGTCGGTTCCATGGGTGCGAACTCCACGCCGTCCCGCGTTTACAAGAACAAGAAGATGGCGGGGCAGTACGGTAACGAGCAGGTCACGATCCTCAACCTCAAAGTGGTGAAGATCGATGCGGAAAAGAATCTTATCGCGATCAAGGGCGCAATCCCCGGCGCGAAAGACGGGATCGTGTTCATCCGCGATTCCGTAAAGGCTTGAGCGGAAGGAGGATAAGACAATGCCAGTCGTAAAAATCGTCAATATGTCCGGCGCAGAAGTCGGCGAACTGACACTGAATGATAAAATCTTCGGTGCGGATGTCAACGGCGCTGTTCTCCATGCCGCGGTCAGAACCTATCTGATGAACCAAAGACAGGGCACGCAGTCCACGCTGACCCGCACGGAGGTTTCCGGCGGCGGCAGAAAGCCCTGGAGACAAAAGGGAACCGGCAGAGCCCGTCAGGGTTCCACACGTTCTCCGCAGTGGACGCACGGTGGCGTGGCACTCGGACCGAAGCCCAGAGATTACCGTCTCGCCATGAACAAAAAGACCCGCAGAGTGGCGCTGTTCAGCGCGCTCTCCGATAAGGTCGCGAACGGAGACCTCGTCGTCATCGACAGCATCAAGGTCGAAGAGAAGCCTTCCACCAAAACCATGGTTGCCATGTTCAAGGCGCTCGGCTTCGAAAAGACCTACACCAAGACCTATAAGACCATCGAGGTCAAGGACGGTCAGGTGGAGCACGGCACGGCGACCCGCGAGGCTACCAAGCCCATGAGAGCGCTGGTTGTGCTCGACAGCAACGATAAGAACGTGATCCGCAGTTGCAGCAATATCCCGCAGGCGGAAACCATCCAGGTCGGCACACTCAATGTGTACGAAGTGATGAACGCCGAAAAGGTGGTTCTCACCGTTGATGCTGTGAAGAAACTCGAGGAGGTGTACGCGTGATGAAATTCGCACAAGATATTATCATCCGACCGATCATCACGGAAGCGGCAATGGATATGCTTCCCGCGAAGAAGTACGTGTTCGAGGTCGCAAAGAACGCAACCAAACCCGAAATCGCGAAAGCGGTTGAGGAAGTGTTCGCCTCGAGCAAGATCAAGGTCGCGAGCGTTCGCACAATCAACATGAAGAAGAAACCCAAGAGACTCGGTGTGCATTCCGGATATACGTCCGCGTGGAAGAAAGCAATCGTCACGCTGACGCCCGATTCCGGCGACATCGAATTCTTCGAGGGACTGAACTGATAGGAGGAGGGAAACGAAATGCCTACGGTAAAGTATAAACCCACAACACCGGCGAGAAGAAATATGTCGGTTCCTTCTTTCGAGGAAGTTACCAAGTCCTCTCCGGAGAAAAGCCTGATCGTTACGAAAAAGAAACATTCCGGACGTAACAGCTACGGGCGCATCACCGTTCGCCACAGAGGCGGCGGAAACAAGATCAAGTACCGCATTATCGATTTCAAGCGGCAGAATGCCAATGCGAACACGGTTCTCGGCATCGAGTACGATCCGAACAGAACGGCGTATATCGCCCTTTTGCAGGACACCGAGGGCAAGAAGAGCTATGTGATCGCTCCCGAAGGGCTGAAAGCGGGCGACGTCGTTTATTCGAGCCCCGAAGCCGACATCAAACCCGGCAACACCCTTCCCATTGCAAATATTCCCGTCGGTACCGTGATCAACAACATTGAGATTTACCCCGGCAAGGGCGCACAGCTCGTTCGCTCCGCCGGCGCCATGGCGCAGCTCATTTCCAAAGAGGACAACGGCATGGCACAGATCCGGCTTCCCTCCGGCGAAGTGCGCTATATCCGTTTGGACTGCAAAGCCACCATCGGTCAGATCGGCAACGTCGAGCATGACACGGTTAAGGTCGGCAAAGCGGGTAAAACGAGACATAAGGGCATTCGTCCTACGGTTCGCGGTTCGGTGATGAACCCCTGCGACCACCCGCACGGCGGTGGTGAAGGCAAGTCGCCGATCGGGCATCCCGGTCCGGTCACTCCTTGGGGCAAGCCTGCTCTGGGCTATAAGACCAGAAACAAGAAGGCGCGCACCAACAAGTTCATCATCAAGCGCAGAAATGCGAAGTAAGGAGGAAATGAAAAATGAGCAGAAGCCTGAAAAAAGCACCTTATGTTGAAGAAAAGCTCTTCAATCGCATTAGCGCTATGAACGAAAAGGGCGAGAAGAAAGTTCTCAAAACATGGTCTCGCGCGTCCACCATTTTCCCCGAGTTTGTGGGACACACCATTGCCGTTCATGACGGCAGAAAACATATTCCCGTGTATGTCACGGAGGATATGGTCGGTCATAAACTCGGCGAATTCGCGCCCACGCGCACGTTCAAGGGTCATGCCGGCTCCAAAACGTCCAACAACGGTAAGTAATTGTAAAGGGAGGTTCATTTCAACATGGAAGCAAAAGCATATTTGAAATACGCAAGAATTTCCCCGCGCAAGGTCAAGGTCGTGCTCGACCTGATCCGTGGTAAGGACGCCGCAGCCGCCATGGGAATTCTCAAAAACAAGCCGAGAGCCGCTTCGGAACTGCTGGTCAAACTGTTGAACAGCGCGATCGCGAACGCGGAGAACAATTTTCACATGGATGCCTCCAAACTGTATGTTTCCGAGTGCTTCGTAACGGCGGGACCGACCCTGAAACGGATCATGCCCCGCGCGAAGGGAAGCGCCGACCGCATCCTGAAAAGAACCAGCCATGTCACTATGGTTGTGAAGGAAAGAGACTGAAAGGAGGAAACAACAGAATGGGACAGAAAGTAAATCCCCACGGTTTGAGAGTGGGTGTGATTAAAAACTGGGATTCGAGATGGTTCGCAAAGGACGAAGTGTTCGGCGATACCCTTGTTTCCGACTATAACGTCAGAAAGTATCTCAAAAAGACGCTTTATGACGCAGGTATTTCCAAAATCGAGATCGAGCGCGACGGACACAGAGTCCGCGTGTTCATCAACTGCGCGAAGCCCGGTATGGTCATCGGGCGCGGCGGTTCCGAAATCGAGAAATACCGTGTTCAGCTCGAAAAAATGGTTGGTATGCCCGTGGCGCTCAACGTGGTTGAGATCCGTCAACCCGACCTTGACGCACAGTTGGTTGCCGAGAACGTCGCAAAGCAGATCGAGAACCGCGTTGCGTTCCGCCGCGCTATGAAAATGGCGATTCGGAACACCATGCGTCTCGGCGCGCGCGGGATCAAGGTCAACTGCGGCGGAAGACTTGCCGGAGCGGACATCGCGCGCAGCGAGCACTACCACGAAGGCACCATTCCGCTTCAAACCCTGCGTGCCGACATCGAGTACGGTTTTGCGGAAGCAAACACCACCTACGGTAAGATCGGCGTCAAGGTTTGGATCTACAAGGGTGAAATTCTGAACGAGGTCAACAGACCCGGCAGCAATCAGAGACGTGACCGCAGAGACGATCGCCGCGGCGACAGACGCGACAATCGTGGTCCGAGAGGCGATCGCCGCGATGGCGGACGCCGTGACGGACAGAGAAGCGGAGCGCCTCGCCGTGAAGGCGGCGAACGCCGCGAGAGAACTCCGAAGGAAGGAGGCGCAAAGTAAGTTATGTTAATGCCGAAAAGAGTCAAATTCCGTCGCGTTCAGCGCGGAAGAATGAAGGGCAAAGCCTCCCGTGGAACCACGATCAGCAACGGTTCTTTCGGACTTGTGGCGCTTGAGCCCGCATGGATCACCAGCAATCAGATCGAGGCAGCCCGTATCGCCATGACGCGTTATATCCGTCGTGGCGGACAGGTGTGGATCAAAATTTTCCCGGATAAACCGATCACCGAAAAACCCGCCGAAACCCGCATGGGTTCCGGTAAAGGTTCGCCCGAATACTGGGTAGCGGTGGTAAAGCCGGGACGCATCCTGTTCGAAATGGACGGGGTTGCCGAGGATGTTGCAAAGGAAGCGATGCGTCTCGCGGGGCACAAACTCCCGATCAAGACGAAGTTCGTTTCCAAAGCGTCCGAAGTGAAGGAGGGTTAAGCGATGAAAGCGACAGAATTGAGAAAGATGTCTGTTGACGCGCTGGAAGATAAGCTGAAAGAGCTCAAAACCGAGCTGTTCAACCTTCGTTTTCAGCATGCGATCAACCAGCTGGATAACCCTCACAAAATGACCGACGTGAAGCATGACATTGCACGCATCATGACGGTTCTTCAAGAAATGAAGAAAGAGGAGGCTTGAAACAGCAATGGCGGAAGAAAGAGCATTGAGAAAAACCAGAGTCGGGCTTGTCGTCAGCGATAAGATGGACAAAACCGTTGTGGTTGCCGTACAGGATAACGTGAAGCATCCTCTTTACGGCAAGATCGTGAAGAGAACCCTGAAACTGCACGCGCAGGACGACGAAAACGCCTGCGGCGTGGGCGACAGAGTTCGCCTCATGGAAACCAGACCGCTTTCCAAAACCAAGAGATGGCGCGTGGTCGAAATCATCGAAAAGGCGAAATAATTTTGCCGAAACGATGAAAAAAGTTCACTTATTCACGAATAGTAGATACGTCGTAGCGTATTGAACCAGTAGGAGGAAAAAAAAGTGATTCAGCAACAAAGTTTAATGAAAGTTGCCGATAACACGGGCGCCAAGGAACTGATGTGCATCAGAGTTCTCGGCGGCACGGGCAGAAGATATGCCAATATCGGTGACGTTGTTGTCTGCGCGGTCAAGAAAGCGGCTCCCGGCGGCGTCGTCAAAAAGGGCGAAGTCGTCAAAGCAGTGGTCGTGAGAACCGTGCACGGCATGAAGAGAGCGGACGGCTCTTATATCAAGTTCGATGAAAACGCGGCGGTCATCATCCGCGAGGATAAGACCCCGCGCGGGACCCGTATTTTCGGGCCGGTCGCAAGGGAACTCCGCGAGAAGGAATACCTTAAAATTCTTTCTCTCGCGCCCGAAGTGCTTTGAGGAGGTAACGGACAATGGCAAATCTGCACATCAAAAAAGGCGATACCGTTGTGGTCCTCTCGGGCGATGACAAGGGTGTTACGGGCGAGGTGATCGCAACCTCTCCGGCGGAGGGCAAAGTGCTTGTCAAGGGTGCGAACATCATCCATAAGCACGTCAAGCCCCGCAAGCAGGGCGAAAGCGGCGGCATTATCGACGCGGAGGGCGCGATCTACGCGTCCAAGGTCGCGCTGTACTGCCCCGATTGCAAGAAAGGCGTTCGCACCAAGATCGATGCGAGCGGCGACAAAAAGATTCGTGTGTGCGCGAAGTGCGGACACAAATTCGATTGAGGAGGTAGAAAACAATGGCAAGATTAAAAGACCTTTATAAAGCCGAAGTTGCTCCCGCCCTCATGAAGAAGTACAACTACAAGAGCGTGATGCAGATCCCGAAGCTCGACAAGATCGTTGTCAACGTCGGCGTCGGCGACGCAAAGGACAACTCCAAGGCGTTGGACGCGGTTCTGAACGACCTCGCGATCATCACGGGTCAGAAGGCGATCGCCACCACCGCGAAGAAGTCCGTTGCGAACTTCAAGATCCGTCAAGGCATGAAGATCGGCGCAAAGGTGACTCTGCGCGGCGACAGAATGTACGAATTTCTGGACAGACTGTTCAACTTCGCACTTCCGAAAGTTCGCGACTTCAAGGGCATCAACCCCAATGCGTTCGACGGACGCGGCAACTACGCGCTCGGTTTGAAGGAGCAGTTGATCTTCCCCGAAATCGAATATGATAAGGTAGAGAAGATCCGCGGCATGGATATTTGCTTCGTTACCACGGCGTATACCGATGAAGAAGCACGCGAGTTGCTGACGTTGCTCGGCGCTCCGTTCGCGAAATAATCAGGGAGGAAAAGACGATGGCAAAGAAATCCATGATTCTCAAGCAGCAAAAGGAGCAGAAATTCTCCTCGAGAAAATACAATCGCTGCAAAATTTGCGGACGTCCGCACGCTTATCTTCGCAAGTTCGGCATCTGCCGTATCTGCTTCCGCAAGCTCGCCTATAAGGGCGAGATCCCGGGCGTGAAGAAAGCATCCTTGTAATCCGCAACCCCCACCTATCGGCAGGAAATCGAGACCGGCCCGCAAGGGCAGTTGGATTTAACCGCCGATATGCCGCCCGAAAAGGGCAGCAAGAAAAATGAAACTTGCATCAGGAGGAAAAAGAAATGCAAATGTCAGACGTTATCGCCGATATGCTCACCAGAATTCGCAACGCGAACGACGCGAAGCACCAGACAGTGGACATTCCGGCGTCCAACATGAAAAAAGCGATCGCCCAGATCCTCGTTGAGGAGGGCTACGTGAAGTCCTATCAAACGATCGAGGACGATAAGCAGGGAACCATTCGCGTCACCCTGAAATATCTCCCCGGCAAACAGAAGGTCATTCGTGGCATCCGCCGCGTATCCAAGCCCGGTCTGCGTATCTATGCGGGCTGCGAGGATATGCCCAGCGTAATGAACGGACTCGGCATCGCGATCGTTTCCACATCCAAGGGTATCATGACGGGCAAGAAGGCGCGCGAGATGAATGTCGGCGGCGAAGTTCTTGCGTTCGTCTGGTAATCGGAACGGGAGGTAACTGAAATGTCAAGAATCGGAAGAATGCCCGTTGCGATCCCCGCAGGCGTGACCGTTGATATTGCCGAAGGCAACGTCGTCACGGTCAAAGGCAAGCTCGGAACCCTTACTGAAACGTTCAGCCCCCGCATGACCATCAAGGTCGAGGGAGCAGAGGTCATCATCACCCGTCCCACGGATGAAAAAGAAGACAAGAGCCTGCATGGGCTCACCCGTGCGCTGTTGCACAACATGGTGGTCGGCGTCACCGAAGGATTTTCGAGAAAACTCGAGATCGTCGGCGTCGGTTATAAGGTTGTGAAGCAGGGCAAAACTATCCAGCTTTATCTTGGGCATTCGCTCATGTCCACGGGACTTCCGCAGGCGAAGTTCTGCATGACCGAGGAGAACGGGATCACGTTCGACGTGCCGGACTCCAACACGATCATCGTGAAGGGCATCGATAAGCAGTTGGTTGGACAGACCGCCGCGGTCATTCGCGGAAAGAGACCGCCCGAACCCTACCACGGTAAGGGTGTGAAGTACGCCGAAGAGCATATCCGCCGCAAGGCAGGTAAAGCCGGCAAGGGTAAATAATAGAAAGGAGTGAAGTGACATGGTATCCAGAAAAGATGCGAACAAGGCTCGTCTGAAAAGACACAAGAGAGTCAGAGCAAAAATCTCCGGTACCGCAGAGCGCCCGCGTTTGGCGGTTTACCGTTCCAACGCAAATATCAGTGCGCAGATCATTGATGATGTCAAGGGCGTAACGCTGGTAAGCGCTTCCACTTTCGGACAGGGCTTTACGGCAAACGGAGGCAATAAGGCAGCGGCAAGAGAGATCGGCAAGCAGATCGCGGAGAAAGCGATCGCAGAGGGCATTACAGAGGTCGTTTTCGACCGTGGAGGCTATCTGTATCACGGACGTGTATCGGAACTGGCGGAAGGCGCTCGCGAGGGCGGCCTGAAGTTCTGATTTTCCGGTTTATACACTGTTCAATCATTCTATTGAACAAATTGGAGGAAAAACAATGGCAGAAAAATTCAATCCGGCAGAGCATGACCTCAAAGAGCAACTGATTTCCCTGAACCGCGTATCGAAAACGGTCAAGGGTGGACGTATCGCTCGGTTTGCCGCGCTGATGGTCGTCGGAGACGGCGCAGGACACGTTGGCGTCGGTCTCGGCAAAGCGGCGGAGGTTCCCGAAGCGATCCGCAAGGGAATTGACGACGCAAAGAAGAATATGGTGACGATTTCCCTCAAAGGAACGTCCATCCCCCACGAAGTGATCGGCGTATTCGGAGCGGGCAAGGTGCTTCTCAAACCTGCCGCACCCGGTACCGGTATCATCGCGGGCGGCAAAGTGCGTATGGTCCTCGATGCCGCCGGCATCAAGAATATCCGCGCAAAGTGCCTGCGCTCCAACAACCCGACCAACGTTGTGAAAGCAACCATGGAAGGCTTGAAGGAATTGCGCACCGCCGAGCAGGTCGCAAAGATCCGCGATATTCCGGTGGAACAGGTCAAAAAGGCATAAGGGGGTGCGGAAGATGAAAAAGGTAACTTTGAAAAAGAGCCTGATCGGCGCATTGCCGAAGCAGAAGGCGACCGCACAGACCCTCGGGCTGAAAAAGATCGGCGACAGCACCGTTCAGAAGGACGATGCCGTGCTTGCCGGCAAAATTCGTGTTCTTGCACATCTTGTCGCGGTGGAAACCGTGGAAGAAAAGGCTTAAAGGAGGGTACGCAGAATGAAACTTCATGAACTTTCTCCCGCGGAAGGCTCGGCGAAAGCCGCCTGGCGGAAGGGCAGAGGCGCGGGTTCCGGCAACGGAAAGACCGCCGGCAAGGGTCATAAGGGACAGAACGCGCGCTCCGGCGGCGGTGTGAGACCCGGATTTGAGGGCGGACAGTTCCCGATTTACAGAACGCACCCGAAGAGAGGCTTCAAGAACCACTTTGCAACCAACTATGCAATCGTGAACCTTGACGATCTCGAAAGATTTGTGGAAGACACGGTGGTTGACATCGACGTTCTTCTCGCGGCAAAAGTGATCCGTAAACCGATGGATGGCGTTAAAGTCCTCGGCAAAGGAACACTGACCAAAAAACTGACTGTCAAAGCGGCGGCGTTTTCCGCCACCGCAAAGGAGAAGATCGAAGCGGCGGGCGGTAAGGCAGAGGAGGTATAAGGATGTTTCAGACGTTTAAGAACGCGTGGAAAATTCCGGATCTCCGGCGAAAAATGATTTTCACCCTTATCATCGTTCTTCTGTACCGTATCGGTGCGAACCTCTATGTTCCGTTCGTTGACGTCGACGCTATCCAATCCAATGTTGCATACTCGCAGATGACATCGGGTATCTTCGGGATGCTCTCGCTTTTCTCGGGCGGCGCATTCGAGCAGGCAACCCTGTTTGCGCTTTCCGTTTCGCCGTATATTACCGCATCGATCGTCATGCAACTGCTCACGATCGCCCTTCCGCCTCTGGAAAGGCTGTCGAAGCAGGGGGAAGAAGGCAAAAAGAAGATTGCCCAATATACCCGCATCTGCACGGTCATCCTCGCGATCATCACGGCGTACGGATATGTAAAGCTTCTTGATAGCTACGGACTGCTCCTCATCGACAAAGCGGCGAACAAGTCGATCTACTATCTCGGCATGGTCGTCATGGTTGCGGCGTTTTGCGCGGGTGCGTCGGTCATCATGTGGCTGGCGGAGCGCATCAACGACCACGGCATCGGCAACGGTATCTCCATCATCCTCTTTGCGAACATCATTTCGCGCGGAGCCACGATGGTCACCGAGCTCATCAACTTGATGAAGACGACCGACAGCAACACGCTGTTCGGCGGAGCCACATGGAAAACGGGCGGAGCGCTTGCGCTCGGCATCGCGGAAGTGGTGATCTACCTGGTCTGCTTTGTTGCGTTGGTCGGGTTCATCGTCTGGTTCACGAACTCGGAGCGGAGAATTCCGATCCAGTACGCGAAGCGGGTGGTCGGACGCAAGATGTACGGCGGACAGAACAGCAACCTGCCGCTCAAACTCAACATGGCGGGCGTTATGCCGATCATCTTCGCGAGCTCGATCGTTTCGATCCTGCCCACCATCGCGAATTTCACCGGCGGCGGATTTCAGAGGTTCGTCAAGCAATGGCTGGATAGCGGAACACCTGCGTATATCATCGCCTATATCGTCCTGATCTTCCTGTTCTCCTATTTCTATATCATGATTTCGTTCAACCCCGTGGAAGTGGCGAACAATATCAGAAGTCAGGGCGGCTCGATCCCCGGCATTCGTCCCGGCAAACCCACCTCGGATTATATCAAAAAGATCCTGAACCGCATCACAACGCTCGGCGCATTCTTCCTCATTCTGGTTGCGGGCGTACCGATGATCATCGGTGCAACGATCCCCGATTTCGCGCGGCTGGCAACCTTTGGCGGCTCGTCGCTCCTGATCGTGGTCGGCGTCGCGCTCGAAACCGCGCAGGATATCGAAGCGCAAATGTCGATGCGGAATTACAAGGGCTTCCTTGATTGATCGAACCGAGAAAGGATAAACCGCTATGAACCTGATTTTATTGGGAGCCCCTGGAGCGGGGAAAGGAACCCAATCCGCGAATATTTCCGAGAAGTACAACATTCCAGCGATCGCCACGGGGGACATTCTCCGCGGCGCGATCAAGAACGGTACCGAACTCGGCAAAGCCGCAAAGTCGTATATCGACGCGGGCAAGCTGGTTCCCGACGAAGTTGTGATCGGAATTATCAAGGAATATCTCAACTCCGATGCCTGCAAAAACGGCTTCATTCTCGACGGTTTCCCGCGTTCCATTCCGCAAGCGGAAGCGCTGGACGCCATGGGTGTGAAGATCGACGTTGTGCTTTCCATCGAGGTCGCGGATGAAAAAATCATCGAACGCATGAGCGGACGCAGAGTCTGCCCGTGCGGAGCATCCTACCATGTGGTCTATAAAGCGCCCCAAAAAGAGGGCGTGTGCGACAAATGCGGCGAAGCGCTTTATGTGCGCGCCGACGATGCCGCGGAGACCGTAAAGAACCGGCTGGAAACCTTCCATGCACAAACCGAGCCCCTCAAAGAGTACTACGCGAAAAAGGGCAATCTCGTGACCGTGTACGGACAGGAAGAAGTCGCAGACACGACAAGACTCGTGTTTGAGGCGCTTCGTCCCTACGAGGCGTAAGCATGATCCACTTAAAGAATTCCGCACAGATCGCGGCAATGAAGGACGCGGGACGTATCACGGGAGAAGCGCTTTTGCTTGCCCGTGATATGGTGCGTCCGGGCGTCACGACCTATGAGATCGACGAGGCAATTCGCCGCTATATCGAAAAATGCGGTGCCAAGCCCACGTTTCTCGGGTACGGCGGATTTCCCGCAAGCGCGTGCATCAGTGTCAACGATGAAGTCATTCACGGCATCCCGTCGAAAAAGCGGGTGCTGAAAGAGGGCGACATCGTCAAGATCGATACAGGCGCGACCTACCGCGGCTACGTCGGCGACTCGGCGCGAACCATCCCGGTCGGGAAGGTGAGCGAAGAGGCGGAAAAGCTCATTCGCGTCACGCGCGACAGCTTCTTCCGCGGCGTCGAACAGGTCAAAGCGGGAAATCGCATCGGCGACATCGGAGCCGCCATCGACGGTTTGGTGACCGAAAACGGATTTACAACGGTAAAACGATATGTCGGACACGGCGTCGGCACGGATATGCACGAAGCTCCCGATGTTCCGAATTTCGGAACGGCGGGAAGGGGAACGCGGTTGTGTGCGGGCATGACGATCGCGATCGAACCGATGGTAAACGCGGGGCGTGAGGATGTGCGCGAACTGGCGGACGGCTGGACGGTGAAAACCGCGGACGGAAGCCTTTCGGCACATTACGAAAACACGATCGCACTCACGAGCGACGGCGTTGTGATCCTTACGCAAGTGGAAAAAGACTTCTGAATGGAGATTGGAGGGGATTATTCTGGCACAAAAGGATGATGTGATCGAATTTGAAGGAACGGTTGTTGAGGCACTCCCCAACGCCAACTTCAAGGTAAAGCTTCCGAACGGGCACATCGTGAACGCCCACATTTCGGGAAAGCTGCGCATGAACTATATCAGAATCCTGCCCGGCGACCGCGTCACCGTTGAGGTTTCGGTCTATGACCTGACCAAGGGGCGCATCACCTGGCGGGCAAAATAACGTATGAAAGGAATGGTAACGGCACAATGAAAGTGAAACCATCCGTAAAGAAGATCTGCGAGAAATGCAAGATCATCAAAAGAAAAGGCAAAGTCATGGTCATCTGCGAGAACCCCAAGCATAAGCAGAGACAGGGCTGAAAAACCGTTTCCGAGCAAAAAATTCAAGAGAGGTGAACGAAGAGAATGGCTCGTATTGCTGGTGTTGATATTCCGAACAACAAGCGTGTTGAAATCGCCCTGACCTACATTTACGGGATCGGACGAAAGAGCGCGAATGACATCCTTGCGAAAACGGGGATCAATCCCGATACCCGCGCAAAGGATCTGACCGAGGACGAAGTTGCGAAACTTCGTGACGAGATCGAAAATTCTTACACCGTTGAGGGCGACCTCCGCCGTGATGTTGCAATGAACATCAAGAGAATGGTGGAGATCAACTGCTATCGCGGGATCCGCCATAGAAAGGGTCTTCCCGTGAGAGGGCAGAGAACCAAGACAAATGCAAGAACCCGCAAAGGTCCCGCAAAGACCATTGCAAACAAGAAGAAGTAAAGGAGTGGTTGAAAATGGCAAAAGCAGCAGCAACAACCAAGAAGGTCGTTAAGAAGCGCCGCGAGAGAAAGAACATTGAAAAAGGCGCGGTACACATTCAATCGACTTTCAATAACACGATCGTAACCATTTCCGATGCGGAAGGCAATGCGATCTCGTGGGCATCTGCCGGTGAGCTTGGCTTCAAGGGATCCCGGAAATCCACTCCCTTTGCCGCGCAATCCGCTTCCGAAACTGCCGCAAGAGCAGCGATGGAGCATGGGCTGAAAACCGTTGAAGTATTCGTCAAAGGACCGGGTGCCGGACGCGAATCCGCGATCCGCGCGTTGGAAACCGTCGGACTTCAGATCACGTTGATCAAGGACGTCACGCCCATCCCGCACAACGGTTGCAGACCGCCCAAACGCAGACGCGTTTAATTTCCGCAGGAGGTATAGAAAATCATGGCAAGATATACAGGTCCCGTTTGCAGACTTTGCCGCAGAGAAGGCACGAAGCTCTTTTTGAAGGGCGACCGTTGCACGAGCGGTAAATGCGCGCTTGATCGCAGAAGCACTGCTCCCGGTCAGCATGGCGCCGCAAACAAGAAGGTCAGAGAGTACGGTATGCAGCTTCGCGAAAAGCAGAAGACCAGACGCTACTACGGCGTTCTTGAAAGACAGTTTTTGAACTATTTTGAGGAAGCGGATCGCAAAGAAGGTATGACGGGTGAAAACCTGATTTGCCTTTTGGAGAGAAGACTCGATAACGTGGTTTACAGAATGGGCTTTGCGGCTTCGCATAAAGAAGCGCGTCAGCTGGTTCTGCACGGGCATTTCACCGTCAACGGCAAGAAGGCGAATATTCCGTCTTTGATTGTCAAAGCGGGGGATGTGGTCGCAGTTAAGGAATCGAGCCGCACGTCCGAGAAGTTCAAAGCGTTGGCGGAAGCCGCCGAAACCCATGTCGCGCCGAAGTGGCTGGAAGTGAAGGCGTCCGATTTCACCGCCAAGGTCGTAACGCTTCCCGCAAGAGAAGACGTGGACTTCGATTTCAACGAACAGTTGATCGTCGAGCTCTATTCCAAGTAATCCCGGCGCCCCGATGCGGCGCGGCATTTGGAGAGCCGACCGAATCGAACAACGCAGCCTGATCCAAAAATCAATTTAAGGAGGTTTATTTGGAATGAATGAGATTGAGATTGAAAAACCCGTAATCACCGCACAGGATTTGAATGAAGATCACACACACGGTGTTTTCGTATTGGAGCCGCTCGAACGCGGCTACGGCATTACGATCGGCAACTCAATGCGGCGCGTGCTTTTGAGCTCGCTGCCCGGCGTTGCGGTCACAAGCATCAAAATCGACGGCGTTCTGCATGAGTTTTCCACGATCCCCGGCGTCAAGGAAGACGTCACCGAGATCGTTCTGAATGTCAAGGGCATCACCGCAAAGCTGTTCAGCCAGGGTCCCAAGACCGTGGTGATCGACGTAACCGGTGAGCGCGACGTCAAGGCGGGAGACATCAAAGCGGATTCCGACATTGAAATTCTCAACCCCGAGCATCATATCGCAACCGTCGGAGAGAACGAACGGTTCTACATGGAACTGACGTTCGCTTGCGGACGCGGTTATGTATCGCAGGAGAGAAACAAGCAGGAGTCCACGGCGGCGCTCGGAAACGGCGCTTCGGCTCCCATTGGAACCATCTACACCGATTCGATTTTTACACCTGTGTACAACGTGAAATATACCGTGGACAATACCCGCGTGGGTAACATCACGGACTATGACAAACTCACGTTGGAAGTGCTCACCAACGGAACCATCTCCGCGAGAGACGCTGTTTCGCTTGGAGCCAAGATTCTCAACGAGCATCTCAACCTCTTTGTCAACCTCTCCGAGGAGACGAAGGGGCAGAGAGTCATGATCGAAAGACAGGAGACCCAGAGAGAGAGGGTCCTTGAGATGACCATTGAGGAGCTTGACATGTCGGTTCGTTCCTTCAATTGCTTGAAGCGCGCCGGCATTGACACGGTCGAGGATCTGATCAACCGCACCGAGGAGGATATGATCAAAGTCCGCAACCTCGGCAAGAAATCTCTGGAAGAGGTCATTGCAAAGCTTCACTCGTTGGGGCTGGATCTCAAAAGAGAAGAGGAGTAATTCTCCATTATCCAAATCGCATTGAAAACTGATTCGCAAACAGCAGAAGGAGGGACATAAAATGCCCGGAAGAAGAAAACTCGGCAGACCTACGGCGCATCGCGTTGCGATGCTGCGCGGCATGGTCACCCTGTTGCTTGAAAACGGACAGATCGAAACCACGCTCACAAGAGCGAAGGAAGTTCGTTCGATGGCAGAAAAAATGATTACGCTCGGCAAGAAGAATACACTTGCCAGCCGCCGCGCGGCGCTTGCATATATCACGAAAGAGGACGTCGTGAGCAAACTGTTCAACGAGATCGCCCCCGGATACGCAAAGCGCAACGGCGGATATACGCAAATCTTCAAGCTCGGCAGCCGCCGTGGCGACGCCGCCGAAATGGCGATCGTTCGGCTGATCGCGAAGGATGCGGAAGAGACCAAGGCAACCGCTCCCGTAGAGGAGAAAGCTCCCGCCGTTAAGAAGACGACGACCGCCGCGAAGAAGCCCGCCGCCAAAAAATCGGAACCGGCAGTGGAAACGGTCGCACCCGTAGAAACACCGGTAGAAGCTCCTGCGGAAGCATCCGCAGAGGAAAAGAAACCCGCTGTCAAGAGAGCGCCTGCTAAGAAGGCGGCTCCCAAAGCGGAGGAAGCTCCCGCCGCAGACGCGGCAGAGGCGCCCAAGAAGAGAACCACCACTCGCAAAGCCGCTCCCAAAAAGGAAGAGGCTCCCGCGGAGACTGTGGAAGCTGTCGCAGAGGCACCTGCCGAAGCTCCCGCCGAGGAGAACTGATCTCCCCGCAAAAAAACACCGACCGAATTTCGGTCGGTGTTTTTTGATGTTTTTTGCAATCAGACTTTTGCGCCGAAAGGACCGATCGCGAGCGTTGCAAGTTTGAAGCATTGCTTGCCGAACGGAATCCCGATAATGGTAATGCAAAAGATGAGAGCGGCAATC
Source organism: Clostridia bacterium (assembly GCA_017613355.1). Classification (GTDB taxonomy): domain Bacteria; phylum Bacillota; class Clostridia; order Oscillospirales; family CAG-272; genus UMGS1865. Next base: position 12,524 of record JAGAEA010000029.1, on the reverse strand, counting down.
AAATAGCCAACGGCAAGCTCCAACCCGCCGAACAGGATCCAAATGATGTTGGCGATCGGATGCTTTCCAAAATCGGATTTCACCACTTTCCCGAAAGGAAGAATGGTCAGTTTGGCGATCTTGAAGCATTGTTTGCCAAAGGGAATGCCGATGATCGTAATGCACCAAAGCACGCCGAGCAGGAACCAGCTGATCCCCGAAGCCAATCCAACGAAAATAAACCAAATGATGTTGCCGAGCGTTTTCATGTCGTTGTTCTCCTTTTTTGTTTTTGAGATGATTTATTGTAGCATATTTAAGAAATTCTGTCAAGTCTTTCCGCCAATCTTTCGGAAAGGCTTGCTTTTTCGTGCGGAATATGGTAAAATAAACTGTAATTTTGCGAGAAGGAATTGTTTTGTTCAAATGACAAACGTAGTAGCGGCATTGATCGTGCGCCGAAACAGGGAACGAATCGAAATGTTGATCTGTCAGCGACCCGCGCATAAGGCAAGAGGACTTTTGTGGGAGTTCGTCGGCGGGAAAGTGGAAAGCGGGGAAACGCAGGAGGACGCACTGGTGCGCGAATGCCGCGAGGAATTGGGCGTCACGGTTGCGGTCGGCAAACCCTATATGGAGCTGGTTCACCGTTATCCCGACCTGACCGTTCGGCTTTCCCTGTTCCGTTGCACGATTGCGGAAGGAACACCGCAGTTGCTGGAACATCACGACTTGCGTTGGATCACGCCGGAGGAGATCCCGCAATATGATTTTTGTCCGGCGGACGAAACCGTTTTAACCCGTATTCGAGAGGAGGGGCTTGACGCGTGACCGAATTGCAAAATCGCCTGTTTGCCATGCGTGACGACGCCTATCGGGCGTTTCAATGCAAACTGATGCCCACCGTCGCCCCCGAAACGGTCATCGGCGTCCGAACACCGCAGTTGCGGGCGCTGGCAAAGGAGATTGCGGGAACCGAACAGGCAAGCGCGTTCCTCACCGAATTGCCACACCGTTATTATGAAGAAAACAACCTTCACGCATTCCTGATCGAGCGGATCGGAGATTATCACGTAACGATCGCCGCGCTCGACGCCTTTTTGCCGTTCGTGGATAACTGGGCGACCTGCGACAGCCTTTCTCCCAAGTGCTTTCGACGGCACCGCGTCGAGTTGCGGGGGGAGATTGACCGTTGGCTCGCATCGCCGCATATCTATACCGTCCGTTTCGCGATCAAACTGCTGATGACCGAATACCTGGACGACGGGTTTCTGCCGTCCGACGCCGATCGATTGGCGGCGATCCGAAGCGAGGAATACTATATCCGCATGATGGTCGCGTGGTATTTTGCAACGGCGCTTGCCAAGCGGTACGACGACGTTTTGCCGTATCTGCGCGGAGATCGCCTCGACCCGTGGACGAAAGCCATGACGATCCGCAAGGCGCGGGAGAGCTACCGCGTGACCGACGCGCACAAAGCCGAACTGCAAAGACTTCTGCAAACCGAGAACGGCGGGAACCGACCGCCCATGACCTGCGTTTCGCTTGCAACGGGAAAGGAAATTCCCATGCCCGCCGAAACGGTGATCTGCCTCGGGAATTTCGACGGCGTTCATCGCGGACACCGCGCGTTGATCGAAACAGCGAGGGAAACGCGGGATCGCGCGTTTCCCAAAGCCGCCTGCGGGGTGTTCTGCTTTCGAGAGCTTTCATCCGATCTGCTTTTCAAGCAACCGCCCGAACATTTGACTACCCCGAAGGAACGGTTGCGGCTGATTGCGGAAGCCGGCGCGGAGATCGTCATTCTCGTCAATTTTGCGGACGTTCGCAATCTGACCCCGGAGCGGTTTGTCAACGACCTGTTAAAGAACGGTTGCGGTTGCGTCGCGGCGGTTTGTGGGTTCAACTATCGGTTCGGGAAAAACGCGGTCGGAACGCCGGAGACCCTGCAACGCTTGTTCGGAGCGCCCGTCACCGTTTGTGAAGCGGTCATGGATGGCGGTGAGCCGATCAGTGCCACGCGCATTCGGGCGGCGCTCAAAGAGGGCAAAGCAGAGGATGCCGCAAGGATGATGGGGTATCCGTACACAGTCGAGGCAAATGTTTGGCACGGAAAGGCGCTCGGGCGGAAGCTCGGGTTCCCGACCGTCAACCAGAGCTTTCCGCCATGCGCGATCGTTCCGAGGTTCGGCGTCTATGCAACGGATTGCATCGTGAAAGGAAAACGCTATCGGGGAGTGACCAATGTTGGGGTGCGCCCCACCGTGGACGACCCGAACGCGCCCGCAAACTGCGAAACTTATCTGATCGGTTACAGCGGCGGCGATCTGTACGGAAAAACCGTTCGTGTGTCTTTTCTGACCTTCCTGCGTCCCGAGAGAACTTTCCCGTCGATCGAAGCCTTGCGGGATCAGATCGCGAAGGACGCGGAAACCGCGAAAATTGTCAATCCGGCGGATCATCCGTAAGTTCTATATATAAAAGGAGATTTCGACATGAACGAAATTTACGAGTTTCTCAAAAAATGCGGGACTTATTATCTCGCCACAACGGAAGGCGATCAACCGCGCGTGAGACCGTTCGGCACGATTGATCTTTATGAGGGACGACTCACCATCCAAACGGGGAAGATCAAGGATGTTTCCCGCCAGATCCTCTTCAATCCGAAAATAGAGATCTGCGCGTTCAACGGATCGGAGTGGATCCGCGTGGAAGCGATTGCCGAGGAAGAGCCGCGCGTCGAGGCACAGGAGCATATGCTGGACGCCTACCCCGAACTCAGAGCCATGTATCGCCCGGGAGACGGCAACACGGAAATTTTTGCGCTGACGTCTGGCAAAGCGACCGTTTCTTCTTTCACTTCGGCTCCGAGGATCATTCGTTTCTGATTTTTTCACGTTTTTTGAATGATCTTTTTTCGCATTTTTGACCGAAATACTTGCTATTTCGGCAAAACTGTGCTAAAATAGAAACATAAAATTTCATAAACGACCCGGGTTCGGCGAAGAAAGCCAGCCGATCAACAGGGAAATTTCGGTGCAAATCCGAGGCAACAGTCATTACCGTAAGAAAGTCCACGCGAGCGGACGAGGAGCGAAAATCGCTTCGCAAGTCGGAAGACCTGCCGGGTCGTTTGGTTTTGATCGGTATTTCCGGGCAATGGGGGATACGGATCGTTCGAATGGCGGAACCTTCAACAGGGCAGAGGGTCTGCTTTTTCGGCGTCCGTCCTCTTTCAAAAGAAATTTTGAAAGAGTTTTTTTCCGTATGTTCGGAATTTCGATAGATTTCCCGAAAAACAAGGAGAAAAAAGACATGACACGCACGAAAAACATTGCAAGACTGCTGACCTTCATTCTCGTTCTCTGCATGGTCGTCATTCCGTTCGCTTCCTGCAAAAAAACGCAGAACGTCAACGGCTATTGCACGGTGGTCGTCGCAACCGATCCCGTCGCCGAGTATAAGGTCGATCTGGACAAAGTAACGGTGGATAACGGCTTGGTTTCGATCCTCGATTACCTCAAAGAGAACGAGGAAGGCTTCACCTATGAAATGACGGAAAGCACTTACGGCGCTTATTTGACCAAAGTTCTGACGTTGGATGCCAATGCCGTTTCCAATGGGTTTATTCTGCTGATGACCTCTGTGGAAAAGGATTTTGACGTTTCGGAGTATAAGACCGAAAAGGACTATAAGGGAACCAAGGTCGTAACCTCGGGACTGGGCGCATCTTCGATGACCATTGAGAACGGCGCAATCTACTATATCGCTCTTTCTACCTATTAATGGTTTCCAAACAGTCTGTAACGCGCGGCGTGATCTTCCGGATCGCCCTGACGGGGATCTGCGCCGCGCTGATCGAAGCGGTCAAGCTGGCGCTTGCTTTCATCCCGAATGTTGAGGGCGTCACGCTTCTGACCGCGCTTTTCGGCTATTGTTTCGGTTGGACAGGGGTACTGTCTGCCGTCATATTCGTTTCGATCGAGCCATTGATCTACGGGTACAATACGTGGGTGCTGTCCTACTATCTGTATTGGCCGTTCGTGGCTTTTGTTTTCATGCTTCTGGGCAAGCGGAAGGTTCGGAACCGCGTTGCTTTAACGGCGGTCGCCGTGCTGCTTACCGTTTGGTTCGGCGTGCTGACCTCCTTGGTCGACGTCGGACTGTTCACGGGCTTTCTGACCGATTTCTGGCGGCGTTTCCGCATTTATTATCTGCGGGGGACGTGGTTCTACGTGGTGCAGATCGCCTGCAACGCCGCGGTGTTTCCGCTCTTGTTCCGACCTTTATCGACGCTGCTCGGACGATTGCGGGCAAAATTCCTGCCTGAGCGGGAAAAAATCGCGAAAAAAGAACTAAAAAACGAAAAAAACACTTGACAAACCCGTCGGAGTGTGGTATGATATGTGTAAAGCATTTTGCTTTACAGACGTGAGGTGCGCGCCATGTTTGAAAAGGATTTGAAAATCGGCTTTCTGCTCGATTTCTACGGGGACGTTCTCTCCGAACGCAAGCGCACCGTTTTGGATTATTACTATAACGACGATCTTTCGCTTTCGGAGATCGCGGAAGAGCTCGGGGTCAGTCGTCAAGCCGTTCGGGAACTGATCGGAAAGGCAAGTGACGAGCTCCGTTTTCTCGAAGATAAACTCGGTCTTGCCGCGCGGTTTGAGCAAACGCAGAAATGCGCCCAACACCTGCTTTCGCTTCTGGACGAAGAGAAAACGGTGGGAAGCGAAGTCCGACAGGCGGCGGAAGAACTCGCGCAGGCGGTTCGTTAACGGCGGAGAGGAGGAAAGCCATTGTTTGAAAGTCTCGGGGAAAAGTTAAGCAACGCGTTCAAGCGTTTTCGCAATAAAGGAAAATTGACCGAAGCCGACGTCAAGGCGGGAATGCGGGAAATCAAACTCGCCCTGCTCGAAGCGGACGTCAATTTCAAAGTGGTTCGCGATTTTATCAAGATCGTGTCCGAGCGGGCGGTCGGCGCCGAGGTGCTCGAATCGCTCCTTCCCGCGCAACAGGTCGTCAAGATCGTCAATGAGGAACTGACGAAGCTGATGGGCGGCACGCAGTCCAAACTGACCATCGCGCCCAAGCCTCCCACCGTGGTTATGATGGTTGGCTTGCAGGGTGCCGGCAAAACGACCCATGCGGGCAAGCTCGCGGGGTTGTATCAAAAGCAGGGCAAGCACCCGTTGCTCGTCGCGGGCGACGTTTACCGACCCGCCGCGATCAAACAGTTGGAAGTGGTCGGCGAGAAACTGGGAATTCCCGTGTTCAGCCTCGGCGATAAAGTCTCCCCCGTGGAGATCGCCAAGCAGGGCGTGAAATTCGCCGAGAAAAAGGGCTATGACATGGTGTTCATCGACACCGCGGGTCGGTTGCAGATCGACGAAGCCCTCATGGACGAACTGAAAAACATCAAGAAAGCGGTTGACCCGACCGAAATTTTGCTCACGGTGGACGCAATGATCGGTCAGGAATCGGTCAACGTCGCGGAAACCTTCAACGATCTGCTCGACATCACGGGCGTGATCCTGACAAAACTGGACGGCGACACCCGCGGCGGCGCGGCGCTTTCCATTCGGTATGTCACGGGAAAACCGATCAAATTCGTCGGAACGGGCGAAAAGCTCGACACTATCGAGCCGTTCTATCCCGATCGCATGGCGTCGAGGATTCTCGGCATGGGCGACGTGCTCACGCTGATCGACAAAGCGCAGGCGGCGTTCGACGAAAAGCAGGCGGCGGCGCTCGAAGAGAAGCTCCGCAAACAGACCTTTACACTGGACGATTATCTCGCGCAAATGGCGCAGCTCCGCAAAATGGGAAACATCGAGCAGTTACTCGGTATGATGCCCGGCATGAACCGAAACGCGCTCAAAGACGTGAAGGTTGACGAAAAGGATCTCGCACGCACCGAGGCGATCATCCGATCCATGACCGTGCGGGAGCGCACCTATCCCGAAATCATCAATGCGTCGCGCAAAAAGCGCATCGCCCAAGGGTCGGGAACGTCGGTGGAAGCGGTGAATAAGCTTTTGAAGCAATTTGATCAAATGCTCAAAATGATGAAGCAGTTTTCCGACATGGGAAAAGGCAAACAGGGAAGAAGAATGCTCGGCAGAATGAAAATGCCATTCTGAACCGTTCATTTATAAATTTATCACATATTTTTCGGAGGAAAAAACAATGGCAGTAAAAATGAGACTCAGAAGGATCGGTGCCAAGAAGGCTCCTTTCTATCGCGTGATCGTGGCGGACAGTCGCTCCCCGAGAGACGGACGTTTCATCGAGGAGATCGGGTACTATAACCCCCTGACTCAACCCGTTGAAATCAAGATCGATCCCGAGAAAGCGAAAAAATGGATTGCAAACGGCGCACAGCCCACCGAAACCGTCAAAGCGCTGCTGAAAAAGAGCGGCATCGTTGACTGATGTCCGAGAGGAATATCGGTATGGCAAATTTGGAACAAACGTTGGCGGGCATCGCGAAGGCGATCGTGGAGTCGCCGGATCAAGTGCGCGTAGAACGCGAGGAGGACGAGCGTGCGATCACACTTACGCTCACGGTCTCTCCCGACGATATGGGCATGGTGATCGGCAGACACGGCAGGATCGCAAAGGCGATCCGCGCGGTCATTAAAGCCGCGTCCGCAGGCAACGGCAAAAAGGTCAATGTCGAAATTCGATAAGCATTTCGGAAGCAGGACTGTGGCAAATTCCCCTTTGCAACAGTCCTCTTTCGTTTTCTATCCCGAAGAAGAACTCTTGCAAAAAGCGATCGCGGCGGCGCCCGAGACCGTTCGGCGGGAAACGCTTGCGGCGATCGGTCGGCGGCAGGGAGAAACGGATCGGGAAGAGCGGTTCGTTCGTGTGCGGGCAAGACGGTGCGCCGAATGCGCGGAAAAGATTGCGGAGGAGGCCGAGGCTTTTGCCAAAACCCTTCCGCAAAGCCTTTTCGGTGTCGGAAACGGGGAGGAGTTTATACTCCCCGCAGGGCTTTTTTTCGAGCGCGTCGAAACCGCGAAAAAAGTGCTGTGCGGGATCGTTCCCGAGTTGGATCGTTTTTGGGGACCGCTTCCGTTTGATCCGCACAGGCTTCGCTTCGTTGCGGAAACATTGCGGGACGGTGTTTTGACGAAACAGACCGACGAACTGGTCGAGAGGATCGAAGCCAATCGCAAAAGGGCGCAAACGTTTTCCGAGGAGATCGGCGATTTTTGCGAAAAGGTCATCGAAGTTTTCTTCGAGCGGGCGGGAACCGCCGCGGATACCGAACATAACGGCGAAAGAATGCGTTTCGGCACGCTTGCGGGACTTTGCGGCGAGTTGAAATACGCGGCGCAAACTTTTGCCGCGAAATGCCGTAAAAAGCCGAGAAAAACGGACGACACATGACAAGAAAGGGGCTATCGCAATGAAAAAATCCTATATCATGGCATTGGACCAAGGAACAACAAGCTCCCGCTGTATCCTGTTTGACAGGGAAGGAAACATCTGCTCCCGGATCAACCGCGAGTTTCGGCAATTCTACCCGCACAACGGCTGGGTGGAGCAGGATCCCACCGAGATCTGGGCGTCGCAAATGGGCGTCGCCGTGGAAGCCATGCTTGGGCTCGGGATCGGAGCGGCGGACATTGCCGCCATCGGGATCACCAACCAGCGCGAAACCGTCATCGTGTGGGAAAAGGACACGGGAAAACCCGTCTATCCCGCCATCGTGTGGCAATGCCGACGCACGGCGGAAGCCTGCGCGGAGTTGAAAAGGCAAGGCGCGGAGGCGGAGATCCACGAACGGACGGGACTTCTCGCCGACCCCTATTTTTCCGCTACCAAGCTGGCGTGGATCCTCGACCATGTTCCGGACGCGCGCGAGCGTGCGGAGCGGGGAGAACTGCTGTTCGGCACCATCGACAGTTGGCTCATTTGGAACCTGACGGGGGGAAAGGTACACGTCACCGACCCGTCCAACGCCGCAAGAACGCTATTGTTCAACATTCACACCATGCAATGGGACGAAGAGTTGCTTCGTCTGTTCCGCATCCCCGCCGCCATGCTGCCCGAAGTTCGCCCGTCGTCGGGTGTTTTCGGAATGACCGCTCCGAGCCTGTTCGGCAGGGAAATTCCCATTGCGGGAGTCGCGGGAGACCAACAGTCGGCGCTCTTCGGGCAATGCTGTTTCGAAGCGGGCGATGTCAAGAACACCTACGGCACGGGCGGTTTTCTGCTGATGAACACGGGGGATCGACCCGTGAACTCAACGCAAGGGCTTCTGACAACGGTGGGATGGAAGATCGGGGACGAGACCCGCTACGTGCTCGAAGGCTCGGTGTTCATGTGCGGAGCGATCGTCCAATGGCTGCGCGACGGGCTCAAATTGTTCCGCCACGCGCGGGAGACCGAGGAAATGGCAAGAGCGGTCAAGGACAGCGCGGGTGTGTATCTGGTTCCCGCGTTCGTGGGGCTCGGAGCGCCGTATTGGGATGCGTATGCGCGGGGAAGCATTCAGGGATTGACGCGCGCCGTCAAAAAGGAGCATATCGTTCGGGCGGCGTTGGAAGCCATGGCATACCAGACAGCCGACGTGTTGAGCGCCATGCAGAAGGACGCCCCGTTCCCGATCCGCTCGATTCGTGTGGACGGCGGCGCTTCGGTGAATAACTTTTTGCTGGAATTTCAGTCCGACATCCTCGGGACCGACATCGCGCGCCCGTCCTGTGTGGAAACCACGGCGTTGGGAGCGGCGTATCTTGCGGGGCTGGGTGTGGGATACTATTCCGGCCTGAACGAGATCAAAGCCGGTTGGAAGCCGGAGCGGCACTTCTCACCCACCATGAACGCGGAGACGCGCGAGCAATTGCTTTCGGGATGGCATCGCGCGGTGGAACGATCGCTTCATTGGGCGGAATGACAATCGATGGGAAAAAGCATTCAAAAGAGTGCTTTTTCTTTTTATATGTTTTTTCGCAAATCCCCCTTGAAAAAAGCAGGGAGATGTGATAAAATAGAAAAAAGACCGTAAGGTCGTTTTTTGCGGAAATACAACGATTTGTGAAAAAGAAAGGATACGGCTCCCCATGAAAGGTATCATTCTCGCAGGCGGCTCTGGCACGCGCCTCTATCCGCTTACTAAAGTTACGTCCAAGCAGTTGCTTCCCATTTACGACAAACCGATGATCTACTATCCGATGTCGGTTCTCATGAACGCGGGCATTCGGGAGATCCTCGTCATATCCACACCGCAGGACACCCCGCGCTTCCGCGATCTGCTCGGGGACGGACACCAGTTCGGCGTCAGCCTTTCCTATGCCGTTCAACCTTCGCCGGACGGACTTGCCCAGGCATTCATCATCGGCGCCGATTTCATTGGGGATGATACGGTAGCCATGGTGCTTGGCGACAACATTTTTTCGGGACATGGTCTGAAAAAACGTCTCAAAGCCGCCGTCAAACAGGCGGAGGAGGGCAAGGGAGCCACGGTATTCGGATACTATGTGGACGATCCCGAGCGGTTCGGCATTGTGGAGTTTGACCGCGAGGGCAGGGCGATCTCCATCGAGGAGAAACCCGCCAAGCCGAAGAGTAACTATTGCGTCACGGGGTTGTATTTTTACGATAACCGTGTGGTGGAATTTGCGAAGAACCTCAAACCGTCGGCGCGCGGCGAATTGGAGATCACCGATCTCAACCGCATCTATCTCGAACTCGGGGAACTCCACGTGGAGTTGCTCGGTCAGGGATTTACATGGCTCGACACGGGAACGCACGAAAGCCTTGTGGACGCCACGAACTTCGTGAAAACCGTGGAGACCCACCAACACCGCAAGATCGCGTGCTTGGAAGAGATCGCCTATCTCAACGGGTGGATCACTCGCGAGGAGCTGGAAGCGATCTACGAAACGTTGAAAAAGAACCAGTACGGTCAATATCTGCGCGACGTCTTGGATGGAAAATACATCGACGGTCTGCGTTGACAGACCTAAAAAGGAGACGAAACCATGACATTTATCGTGACCGGAGGAGCCGGATTTATCGGAAGCAACTTCATTTTCCACATGCTCAAAACCTACCCGAAAGACCGCATCATCTGTTTGGATAAACTGACCTACGCGGGCAACCTTTCCACGCTTGCCCCCGTCATGGACAACCCGAACTTCCGTTTCGTGAAAGCGGACATCTGTGATCGCGAGGCGGTCTATCGGCTTTTTGAGGAAGAGCATCCCGACGTGGTGGTCAATTTCGCGGCGGAGAGCCATGTGGATCGCTCGATCGAGGATCCGGGCATCTTCCTGCAAACGAATATCATCGGAACGGCGACCATGATGGACGCCTGCCGCAAATACGGTATCAAGCGCTATCATCAGGTGTCCACCGACGAAGTTTACGGCGACCTGCCGCTTGACCGTCCCGATCTGTTCTTCACCGAAACCACCCCGATCCACACGAGCAGTCCCTATTCTTCTTCCAAGGCGGGAGCCGATCTGCTTGTCCTCGCCTACCACAGGACCTACGGTCTGCCCGTTACCATCAGCCGTTGCTCCAACAACTACGGTCCCTATCATTTCCCCGAAAAGCTCATTCCGCTCATGATCGCCAACGCGCTCAACGATAAGCCGCTCCCCGTTTACGGCGAGGGGCTGAACGTCCGCGACTGGCTCTATGTGGAGGATCACTGCAAGGCGATCGACCTCATCGTGCGGAAAGGGCGCGTCGGCGAGGTCTATAATGTCGGCGGACACAACGAAATGAAGAATATCGACATCGTCAAGCTGATCTGCCGCGCGCTCGGCAAACCCGAAAGCCTGATTACTTACGTCGCCGATCGCAAGGGGCACGATATGCGCTATGCCATCGATCCCACCAAGATCCATAACGAACTCGGTTGGCTCCCCGAAACCAAATTCGCGGATGGGATCAAAAAAACCATCCAATGGTATCTCGATAACCGCGAATGGTGGGAGACCATCATTTCGGGCGAATATCAAAACTACTACGAAAAGATGTACGGGACCCGCAAATGAAGATTTTTGTTACAGGGATCGCGGGGCAACTCGGGCATGATCTGCTCATCGAACTGTCCGGACGCGGACATGAAGTGATCGGAAGTGACGTGCTTCCATCGGTCGAAACGCCGTATCCGTACGTTTCGTTGGATATCACGAACGGGGAAGCGGTCAAAGAGACCCTGACGCGCGTCAACCCCGAGGCGGTCATCCATTGCGCCGCATGGACGGCGGTGGATCTCGCCGAGGACGAGGACAAGCGCGAGCGCGTGTTTGCCATCAACGCGGGCGGAACGCGGAACATCGCCGCGGCTTGCCGCGCGATCGGCGCGAAGATGATCTATATCAGCACCGATTATGTGTTCAACGGGCAGGGAACCGAACCGTGGAAGCCAGATTGCCGCGACTATGCGCCGCTCTCGGTTTACGGCAAGTCCAAGCTCGAAGGCGAGCTTGCCGTGGCGGAACTGCTCGAACGCTATTTCATCGTGCGCATCGCGTGGGTATTCGGCGTAAATGGAAAGAATTTCGTCAGAACCATGCTGAATGTCGGAAAGACGCATGATACCGTGCGTGTGGTCTGTGATCAGATCGGGACTCCCACCTACACCCCCGACCTTTCCCGCTTGCTCGCCGACATGATCGTGACCGACAAATATGGTTACTATCATGCCACCAACGAGGGCGGCTACATCAGTTGGTATGAATTCACCAAGGAGATCTACCGCCAAGCGGGATTGAAAACAAAGGTTCTGCCCGTCACCACGGCGGAATACGGACTTTCCAAGGCGACGCGCCCGTTCAACAGCCGTTTGGATAAATCCAAGTTGAAAGAGAATGGCTTTGAGCCGCTTCCCGCGTGGCAGGACGCACTTTCCGGGTTCCTTATCGCCATCGGAGAGAAGAAATAAGGAGACGCAATGGGACAAATCAAAGTAACCAAAGCCCCCATTGAAGGGCTTTATATCATCGAACCCACCGTTCACGGGGACAACAGAGGCTATTTCGTTGAAACCTACAATCAAAAGGATATGCGGGAAAACGGACTGAACATGGTTTTCGTGCAGGACAACCAGAGTATGTCGGTCAAAGGCGTATTGCGTGGGCTGCATTTTCAAAAGCAGTACCCGCAGGGCAAGTTGGTGCGCGTCATTCGCGGGCGCGTGTTCGACGTTGCGGTCGATCTGCGGGCGGGAAGCGAGACCTACGGAAAATGGTTCGGCGTGGAGCTGACTGCCGAAAACAAAAAGCAGTTTTACATCAGCGAGGGCTTCGCGCATGGGTTCCTCGTCCTTTCGGACGAAGCGGAGTTCTGCTATAAGGTCACCGATTTTTACCACCCGGGCGACGAAGGCGGACTGGCGTGGAACGACCCCGAAATCGGCATCGAATGGCCGGAACTGTGCGGAACGTACTCGGGAAGCGCCGACGCTTCCGGCTATACGCTCGCGGACGGAACGCCGCTCAATTTGAGCGACAAGGATCAAAAATGGTCGGGCTTGCAAGAGACCTTCCGTTTTTGATAATTTGATGATAGTG
>JAGAEA010000028.1 GCA_017613355.1 Clostridia bacterium | reverse complement strand
TCGATCGGAATGTCGAGCGCGAGCGACAGCTCCGTGAAAAGATAGCGTTTGGCTTCTTCCCCGTAGGAGCGCTCGGTTTCGGACAGGCGTTGGGTTCGCGACGCTTTGGAAAGCGCTTCTTCCCGCTTGGAAACGGTTTTGATGACGCGCATCCATTCGCGCGGGTCGTGCGTTTTCATGGCGTCAACGTACGCCAACCGCAAAGTTTTGGCATCGGGAGCCGACAGCGTCCGAATCTCCGGCGCTTCCCGCACAAGCGCCGTCGCCTCTTCGCGGGTCAGAGTCGGACGCAGGAAAACGGTGGTACAATCGGTTGGCAGGTAGATCACGCCGTTTGCGTCATGCAGGGATCGCAAAACGTAATAAAGCCGATCGGCAGGCATACCGACCAACGGTGCGTATTGCAGATCCTCCACCCGACAGATTCCGCCGGACGCATGAAACACGTAATCACCTTTCCCAAACATGAAATGTTCCCTCCTTCATGGGTCATAGGGGACATATAAGGATTTATCATATCCCATATACATCTTTATTATACCACAAAATCGGGGAAAATGTAAGTAAAATTTCAAAAAAAGTTTTAAATTTGTTAAAAATTAAAAAACCACGGGATTCCGTTTGCGGTTTCTCCGTGGTTTTTGCATATTGATTCGAATTTATGCGGGATCGGATTCGTCTTCGTCGTCTTCATCCGCCAAAGAATTCTGCTCCATCTGTGCCTGCACCATCATATCCTTGACTTTCATCAGGCGTGTGGTGTTGCCCCGATCATTCTCTTCCAGCCGCATTCGGATCGTGCGGATGATTTCGAGATACTGCGGCATGAGGATATATTCCAACGCGTTCACGCGGCGGCGCGTCCGTTCGATCTCCTCGGCAAGAAGCTGTGCGGTTTTTTCCAGCTCCGCCATGCGAAGCAGGTCTTCGAGGATCCCGTTCAGCGCCCGCAGGGCGGAATCCAATTCCCCCGAGGTGAACGCCATGCCGTAGTTATAATGGTCGGCATTTCCTTCCGCGTGCACTTGCAAACGAAACACGGGAACGTTGACGCTCATCATGTTGCGGTAATCCACCGCGAGCGACCCTTCTTTTTTCGGGTAGATGAGCGCTTCCTGCAACATTTTCGGACTGCTGACCGCGCTTGCCACCGTAAACCCGCCGTAAACCTCTTTCAGCGCGGCTTCCACGCGCTCACGCAGAGCTTTATCCTCGCGCACCACGTCGAGAAACAGGCGCATCAGTTCGTCTCTTTTATCTTTGAGCAGCTTGTGCCCGCGCCGCGCGGTCTGATAGCGCGTTTGATAACGCTTCATTTCCATTCGCGTCGGGTTCACTCTGATTTCCGCCATGTTCTTCTCCTTTCCGGTTTTTCTTTACGTCGAAGTTCACGCTTCCGCGCTTGCCTTCCAATATTTTTCGAGATACTTCGGTTTGATACGCTTCATTTCACTGCGCGGCAAGATGGAAAGCAACTTCCAACCGAGGTTTAGCGTGTCCTCGATCGAACGGTTCTCATAGAACCCTTGGTTGATATACTCCGCTTCAAAAGCGTCCGCAAACTTGGCATAGAGCCGATCCACGGGAGAGAGCGCCGCCTCGCCGAGCACCACCATGAGTTCCCTTGCCTCTTTTCCGCGCGCATACGCCGAGAAAAGCTGGTTCATTGTGTCGGCATGGTCTTCGCGCGTCTTTCCGTCGCCGATACCTTTGTCTTTCAGACGGGAGAGCGACGGCAGAACGTCCACGGGCGGGAGATATCCCTTGCGGTAAAGCTCGCGCGAGAGGATGATCTGACCCTCGGTGATATAGCCCGTCAGGTCGGGGATCGGGTGGGTCTTGTCGTCCTCGGGCATGGTCAAAATGGGGATCATGGTGATCGACCCGTCGGAACCCATCTTGCGCCCCGCGCGTTCATAGAGCGTGGCAAGGTCGGTATAGAGATACCCGGGGTAGCCGCGGCGTCCCGGAACTTCCTTGCGCGCGGCGGAAACCTCGCGCAGCGCTTCGGCATAGTTGGTGATGTCGGTCAGGATGACCAACACGTGCATATTGCATTCAAACGCAAGGTATTCGGCGGCGGTCAACGCCATACGCGGTGTGGAAATACGCTCGATGGCGGCATCCGACGCGAGGTTGATGAAAAGTACCGTGCGGTCGAGCGCGCCCGTTTTGCGGAAGTCCGAAATGAAGAAATCGGCTTCCTCGAAAGTGATACCGATGGCGGCAAACACCACGGCGAATTTTTCATTGCTGCCGAGTACCTTTGCCTGCCGTGCGATCTGCGCGGCGAGGTTTGCATGGGGCAGACCGGAACCCGAGAAAATCGGGAGCTTTTGCCCGCGCACCAAGGTATTCAGCCCGTCGATGCTCGAAACGCCCGTTTGGATAAACTCGGAAGGATAATACCGCGCGGCGGGGTTGATCGGCGTGCCGTTGATGTCAAACGACTTTTCGGGGATCAGCTTTGCGCCCCCGTCGATCGGCTCGCCCATGCCGTTGAACACGCGCCCCAACATGTCGGGAGAGACGGGCAATTCCACGCCGTGCCCCGAAAAACGGACTTTGCTGTTGGAAAGGTTGAGCCCTGCGGCGGACTCGAACAACTGTACCAACACATTTTTCCCGTTGACTTCAAGTACACGGCAACGGCGGACTTCCCCGTTCGGAAGTTCGATTTCGCCGAGTTCGTCGTATTTTACGCCTTCGACCCGACGAACCAGCATCAGAGGACCGGCGACTTCTTCGATGGTTCTGTATTCTCTCATCATCGTCAGTTTTCCTCCTTTGCGTTTTTGATCAAATGGTCGATTTGGGACGTGATCTGTGCTTCGATTTCGGCAAATTCCTCTTTGAAGGTCTTTTCGGGGATCGTTTTCGCGCGCCCGATGCTTTCATGCACGGGAAGATTGCAAACATCCTCCACGTCGGCGCCCGCGCCGATCGCCCGCATTCCCTCATCGGCAAAATGGAAGATCAAGTGCAGCATGGCATACTGCTTTTCGAGCGACGAATAGCAGTCCACGTCCAGAAATGCGTTCTGCTGCAAAAAGTCCTCGCGGATCGACTGCGCCACGTCGAGTTTGAGGCGGTCGTCGGGGGAAAGCGCGTCCATACCCACGAGCTTCACGATCTCCTGCAAGTCGGATTCTTCCTGCAACACGCGCAGGCAACGACCCGTGAGCGTTGTCCAATCCTTGGAGACGTGCTCGGAGAACCATCCTTCGAGGCGCTCGCGATAGAGCGAATAAGAAGTCAGCCAGTTGATCGCCGGAAAATGCCGACGGTAGGCAAGCGAGGAATCCAACCCCCAGAATACTTTTACGATACGCAGGGTCGCCTGTGTGACGGGTTCGGAAATGTCGCCGCCCTGCGGGGACACCGCCCCGATCGCGGAAAGCGCGCCTTCGCGGTCGCCTTCACCCAAGCAAACGACTTTGCCCGCGCGTTCATAGAACTGCGCCAAACGGGACGTCAGATAAGCGGGATACCCTTCCTCGCCGGGCATTTCTTCGAGCCGCCCCGACATTTCGCGCAAGGCTTCCGCCCAACGGGACGTGGAATCGGCGATAACGGCGACCGAATAGCCCATGTCACGGAAATATTCCGCGATGGTGATACCCGTATAGATCGACGCCTCACGCGCCGCCACGGGCATATCCGAAGTGTTTGCGATCAGAACGGTACGTTCCATGAGCGATTTTCCCGTTTTGGGGTCCACCAGATCGGGAAATTCCCGCAGAACGTCGGTCATCTCGTTTCCGCGCTCTCCGCAACCGATGTAGACCACGAGATCCACGTCGCTCCACTTTGCAAGCTGGTGCTGCACCACGGTCTTGCCCGAGCCGAACGGTCCCGGGACGCACGCCGTGCCGCCTTTTGCGATCGGGAACAGTGCGTCGATCGGTCTCTGCCCCGTGATCATGGGGTCGACCGGCGGGAGCTTTTGCCGATAGGGGCGCGCCACGCGCACCGGCCATTTCTGCATGAGTGTAATGTCCTCAACGGTACCGTCCGCAAGTTTGAGATGCCCGACCGCGCCTGTTACCGCGTAGTCCCCTTCCGCAATGTCAACGATCGTTCCCGCTTTTTTGGGCGGAACCATGATTTTATGCAGGATCACTTCGTTTTCCTGCACGGTTCCGTAAATGTCGCCCGCGTGCACTTCGTCGCCCGCTTGCTTGGCAGGAACGAAATGCCATTTTTTGTCTCTGTCGAGCGCCTTTTCGTCGATCCCGCGGATCAGGTTTGATCCATACTTCTCCCGCATGGTTTCGAGCGGGCGCTGGATCCCGTCAAAAATATTGGTAAGCAAGCCGGGGCCGAGCTCGACCGAAAGCGGTGCGCCGGTGGATACCACCGCGTCGCCGCGTCCCAGTCCCGACGTCTCCTCGTAAACCTGGATGGACGCGCGGTCACCGTGCATTTCGATAATCTCTCCGATCAGTCGGTTTGCTCCGACATGCACCACATCAAAGAGGTTTGCCTCTCTCATGCCCTCCGCGACCACCAGAGGTCCCGATACCTTGCGAATTTTTCCTTCGACCATGTTACGGTTCGTTCCTTTCTTCTTTTTCCGATTGCGTAGGTTCGTTGTTCTTGAACAGAATATCCGCGCCGACGGCACGTTCCACGGCACGACGCAAATTGTTCATACCGTAGCCTGTGGATCCCTCCTGCCCGGGGATTGAAACAATGGCGGGCAGGGGCAGATCGCGATAATGTGCGATCTCTGTTTCAAGCTGAACGGCGTAGTTTTCCGTCAGGAAAATGACACCGTACTCCTGCGAGCGCGCCATGCTGTGCAATTCTTTTGCGGCTTCCTCCGCGGTTGCCGCTTCATGGACGGAAAAGCCGAGCGCCATGAACCCGAGAATTTCGTCCCGCTTTCCGATTATCCCGATCTTATACATAATTCAAGCGGATCCTTTCTCCAACCGTTTTCGGCGACAGTCCCGCTTCCACACCCGCAAGCACGATGCGCAGGTTGCGAACTTCGAACTCCACCGCGGCAAGATACGCCGCAAGCGTTTCCACGCCGTAGGGGATCATTTTCGCGCGTCTGACAGCCGTCATCCAACAATTATCCGCCGCACGTTCCAACTTGGTCAGGGACGCGGCGGAGCCGCCCGCTTCTCCCGCGAACGCGGAAAGATCCGAATAGGTCAGCGATGCCCAAAGCGCGTCCTCGCCGTTGTCATACGCCTCCGTGAAAAAGGAAACGTTCAACGTGCCGCCCGCGATCAAAGCGTCCCGAAGCATCATTCTTCCCGCTTCTCCGCTCTTCATGCGGAGCAGACGAACGCAAATGAGTAGGTTGGTCAGATCGATTTTGAGCTTTACCAACCCCATGATAAAATCCGATTTGCTCTCCCGTGCGTCGGAAAGCATTGCGTCATAGCAGGCACGGTCGAGGATCAAATCCACCCACTGCGGGTTTCCCGTTTTCGCGAAAGCGTCGGTGGCTTCTCTCGCCGCCGTTCCGAACGGTTCTTCAAGCGCGGAAAAATCGTCTTTCTCCACGGAAGAGATCACCGTCCGCACGTCGTACAGACCAAAGTCGAACATCATTTCTTCGGGATCGACGCCCCGTTTGAAACATTTGATTGCCGCTTTGATATTGTTGCAGTCATACTGCCGGCGAAACAGTTTGGCAAATCCGGCATTCTCCGTAACGTCCGCCACTTCCGCGTATGCCGCGCGCAACCGCCCGAGCAAAGTTTCTTCCCGCAAAAATGCGCCGCTTTGTTCGTCGCGCTTCACGTCAACGCCGAATTCCGCAAGCAGATCGGCGCACCGTTCGATTGTGGGCGCCGAGAGGAGACGCTCCAACTTCTCCTTGCCGACAAGTCCGTTTTCGAGCGCGCGAATGCGGGCACTGCCGAATAAATAGCTTTCCATATCAAGTATGCCTTTCCGTCAGTCCGCGTCGGTTGCGAAAAGCACACGACCGACATCGGTTTCCAACTCGCGCCGCAGCTCGGAAAAGAGCATTTCGAGCGAGCAGTTGGACTCCACTTCCCCGTACCGAAGGATAATGCCGCCGTCGATATTCGCCGTTTCGGGAGCAAGCACGAGCTTTTTCATCTGCTCTTCGGTCAAAACGCCTTTGAGCTTCTTTTTGGCTCCCGCGATCACCGCCTCGCCGATCGTTTCGCGGTCTTTCCCGTTCAGCACGACCTCGTAAGTCTCGGTAACGGTTTCTTCCTCCTCGCCATACAACGCAAGGTTTCTCTTCTCCGTTTCCGCAAGCTCGGAAAGAGCCGCGACAAGAAGACCGACCACCAGCCCGGTATAATCCTTTTCGGAGCGGTTTCTGACCGATTCATAGGCATCGTGAAACACGCTCTCGACCAGTTCGCTCTTTTTCTTTCCGACGATATTACGCGCCTGCATTGCCGCGGCGGACTTGGAACGAGCCGACACATCCGCCGTCTTTTGCTCTGTTTCCCGCTTGTTCGCGCACCGAAGCTCCGAAATGCGGGCATCGTAATCGGCGGCGATGCGATCGCACTCTTCCTGCGCCGAGGCAAGAATTCTTTTTGCGGATTGCCGCGCTTCGGACAAAATCTTTTCCGTAATTTTATTCAGTCCGTTTGTTTGCGTTGCCAACGACCCCGACTCCTTTCCAATGACTGTTCCCTACTTTTCCGATCAGGCAAAGAGGATCAGCAGGAGCGAAACCAAAACGGCGAAAATCGCGTAGGTTTCGACCAAGGAAGCGGAGATGATGGCTTTACCCGTGGCTTCGGGACGCTTTGCAAGCACCGAAATACCCGCCGCCGCAACTTCGCCCTGCTTGATGGCGGAGAACAAACCGCCGAACGCGATCGGAAGTGCAGCAACCAGATAGTACGCGCCCTGCGAAACAGTAAACACCGCAGCACCGCCGCTGAGCAAGCCCATTTTGAAGATGATCATGAAAGACGTGACAAGACCGTAGATACCCTGCGTCATCGGAAGCGCCTGCAAAAGGAACGCTTTACCGAACTTGTTGGGATCCTCGCTCATCAGCCCCGCGGTTGCCTTTGCAACCATGTTGACGCCCTTCGCGGAACCAATGCCTGCGAGAAGCGTTGCCAATGCCGCGCCGAGAAGCGCCAGATTGTTCCCAGAGAAAATCTCTTTCCAAATTTCACCCATGATTTTAAAATCTCCTTTTTCTATGTGAATTTTAATTGGAACCGTTTGTAATGTCTTCCGAATATTCTTCCGTCGGAAGCGCGGGAGTGAACGGGTCTCCTCCGTCCTCGTAGAACTTACCGAAAAACTCGATATACTGCAATCTCGCGGCGTGAACAAAGGTACCGAGAATATTGATCGCAATATTCAGTCCGTGTCCGACGACGAGAATGACGAGCATGAGCAAAAAACCGATCGGACCTTTGGTGCCGAGCGCAGTGATCATGTTGATTACCTTCGCAATGACCCCCGCGACCATACCGAGCGCAAGGATACGGGAATAGGACAACAGATCCGAACCGTAGCTGATGAGCCCGTAAAGTCCGCCTAACCCCTTGATCAACCTTTGGAGCGGATTCTTTTGCCCGTAACCGTTGAGTAAAAGGATGAGGGCAACGCCCGCAATGCAAACGCCTGCCGCAACGCCGGCGGGGATCGCTCCCGGCGACGCGATATTCACAACCAGCAATCCAAGCCCCGCGAACAGTACCCAGTACGGAAAGATCGTGGAAATCGCCTCGAATGCGTGTCCGTCCTTACAGAGAACGATAAACTTGATCGCCATACCCGTAATGAGATGCGCAGCACCGACGGCAAGCGAAACGATGAGGAAGGTCATCGGGTCGTCCAGCGGGTTGAACCACAATCCCGACGCAAAGAAATGCCCGACGCTCGAATCGACCGCGTTCGGTGCGATCTGCGTCATAACGGCGGTGGGCAGATCTCCGAACCACCCGCCGAAGATCGCACCCATGATCGCACTCGAAATTCCGCAAAAGCCGAACATCATCAACATTCGCCGCATTCCCGCGCGCGGATTGAGCACCTTGATCCCCACGAAACAGAGCGTTGCGAGGAGTAGTCCGTAGCCGAAATCCGCAAACATCAATCCGAAGATGATGAAATAGAAAATACTCATAATGAACGTCGGATCGAACGTCCCGTACTTGGGGTAGGAGTACATTCCGATCACCCACTCGAAGTTGGTTGCGAACCGATTGTTTCTCAACAACACGGGCGGCTCGTCCTCCGATGTCGGTTCTTCCGTTTCAAACGCGCAATCGTAGGCGTTCAGCGCCTCGGTCACGCGGTCTTCCATGAACGTCGGCAACCAACCGTCCAAAATGACGCAATGCTCGGTTTTCGCGAGCTTTTGTTTAAGCTTCGCCGCCGTTCGCGTGGTTTCCGTAATATCCGAAAGGATCTCAACGTCGTCCTTCCGCTCGGCAAGGTCACGAAGCTGCTCTTCCACGCGCAAATATTCTTCCCGCAAGGCTGCGATCTGCCCCGAAGAACGTTCGGAAATCTCTTTCGCGCTTCCCGCTTCGTCCGTGAACTCTGCTTTCAAAAAGCCGCGCTCCGCGAGAAACCGATTGATCTCGCTTTCCTCGCTTCGCAAATAGGTCACCGAAAAATAAAGACTTGTCTTGTCCGCGCCGATCGGTTCCCCGATCGCGCCCGCTTCCGCGAGCATCTCTACCAGTTCGTCCGACACCGCTGATGACGGAAACGCGCCGAGAATCGTTTCTGTTTTTTGGGTCGAAAGATCGTTGAGCGGCTGCTCCAAAGCAATCCACGGCGCAAGTGACTCAATGCACGCCTGCAACCGCGCCTGCTCCGTTTCGATTTCATGTAACCGTTTTTTACAGGTCAATCCCGATCTCACCGTTTCCATGGCGGCTTCGGCTCTGCCGTCCCGCACAAAAGCTTCCCGATTGACGCGCAGTACCCGCCGCGTCAACCCTTTTTTGCGGGTGGCATACTTGGCAAGTACGGGGAGCACCTCACCGATCGCACCGAGCGTTTTTTCCGTTTCCGCGAGTTCCGCTTCCGCGTTGAGATACGGGAACACGGCGGCTCCGCGCTCCGGGTCAGCGGTACGCACTTCCACACACCGCAGGTTCATCAAACGGCGGACAATGCGGTCGGCATCCTCACGGAAAGCAAACACGGTGAGCCTTTTCATTTTGCTTACCGACATTTTGCTTCCAGACCTCCGATCACGACAGCGATCGCCTCCGCTTTTCGGCGTTCGGCGGCATCGGCAATTTCATCCGCATCCCGACCCGCGTTTTCATATTCTTTTGCAGTCGATTTTTCCGCATCCTTTCGCGCGTTTTTTAACGCCGTTTCCGTTTTCTTGACCAGTTCTTTTTCGGCGGCGTCAAACCGTTCGCGTCCCGCGGCAACAGCGTCCGCTTTCATTTGTTCCGCGCACGCCTCCGCATCGGCGATCAACCGATTTGCTTCGGTTTCCGCCGCTCTGATCTGTTCCATGGTTTCTTTTGACATAAAAACCTCCATCCGCCGCTTGGAGCGGTTGCATCGCCCCTTCTCTCGGGGATCTTTCTGCTTCACTTCGTGACAAATAGATTATATGCTGAATATTATATCACATTTTTTTCTTTTTTGCAAGACTCTTTTTGCTTTTTTGTTAAATTTTTTTCAAACTTTTTTCGAGTTTCCCGAAAAGGCTCCTCACCATGCGAATTCCGGAAAAAAACAACTTCCCCGTTCATCGGATAACAACCTTCCGCACGATAACCGAGATTTGGGCGCCGCGAGCTGCCAAACCATTGCCGCAGAACCGATTTCATGGGCAGGATCGAATTGTCCGTCGCATTCCAAACCTGCGCGGAAAGGCGGGTTTGCCGATTTCCGTTCCGAAGCAGCGTTGACCGACAAACCACGGCGAAATGATGTTCGTCGATCTCGTAACATTCGCCGGCCAACCGAAATAAATACGGCTGAAAGCGGGATTTTTCCCGAATATCCGCGCAGGCGGCATATGCGCTGCGAACGCGGGGCGTTTCCGCCTCTTCCGCCCAGCGGACAGCCGCTTGCGCGACTTTTTCGTAGAAAGCCCGCACGGTTTCGTTGTCGCTCGGGATCGTGATTTCCGCATCCACGCGCAGCAGCGTTCGATAATCCTCGCGCAAAACGGTGTGTGCGCGGCATTGTTCCGTATTCATTCGATCACCCCCGTTTCCTTTTCTATTCCCGCACAACCGATTTTATGATATAAAAAAAGACCGCCGAAGCGGTCTTTTGAAAAATTATTCCGAGGTCAATTCGGCAACGTGCGCTTTCAAAGCCTCAAAGGTCTCGTCGCTGATGTCGTGTTCCATTTTGCAGGCATCGTCGGTCGCGATCTCTTCATTCACACCGAGACGAATCAAAAAAGCGGTCAACAGCTTATGACGTTCGTAAATCTTTTTGGCGGTCTCCAAGCCGACTTCGGTCAAGGTCAGATATCCCTTTCCGTCCACCGTGAGATAGCCGCCGTCCTCCAAAAGGTGGATCGCCCGACTGACGCTCGGTTTGCTGAAACCCATGTGGTCGCAAACGTCGATCGACCGAACGCTTCCCCTTTGCTCGGAGAGTACCAAAATCGACTCTAAATACATTTCTCCCGATTCTTGAAGATGCACGGGTTTTCACCTCCTTTTTCAACGTTCTGCGGTCAGTTTACCATAAAAATCCGGATTTTTCAAGTGTTTTCGGTGTTTTTTTCGTCTTTTTTCTCCGTGTCATCATAACGGTTGAGCGAAATCTTCTGTGCCAGTCGATTCAACCGGTGTTTGAGCACCGAAAGGTCGATTGCAAGCTGGAACAACTTGACCAAAACCACAAAAATCATGAAAAGGAACACAAAATTTGCGGGAGATTCGATCCCGAGTAGTCCCGCTGCCCATATAGCGATTTGCGGAAAAATGCTGACGACGAGAAGGATCAGAGAAAATAAAATCCAAAAAATCGAGTCATCAATGTTCAATTGTGCTTTCCGAATCTTACGCATCGCGAAAAATACCACGATGACCGAAACAACGATCAATACTACCCGAAGAACTACGCTCATTTGCCCGCCTCCTTCAAATTTACCTTTTTTCGGCACCATTGGATGAACATAATGGAAAAGCACATATGCGTCATGTACCGCAAAGAACGGGTCAAGTTGAGATAGCTCTTTCCTGCAATTCGCTCCCGCATTTCAACCTGAACTTCTTTTACACGCGCTCCGCTACGGATCAAATGTGCGATCGTATCAGGCTCGGGACCGTAGTCTACTTGCTCGGACATGACCTTCATCACCCTGCGGTTATACATCCGCATTCCCGACGTGGGATCCTTGATCCGACGGTGAACCGTTAAAGCAAGCGTTCCCCCGATCAAGCGGCTTCCGAGCATCCTTAAACTATGCGGTTTTTTCTTTTCCACAAAACGTGAACCAATGCATAAATCGCAATCATCCATGGCGTTCACCATTGCTTCGATGTACTGCGGGTCATGTTGCCCATCCCCATCGAATTGCACGGCATAATCATATCCGTGCGCATAGGCATACATCATCCCCGCCTGAACCGCATCCGAAAGTCCGACGTTGATCGGCATATCCAGAAAATGATACCCTCTCCGGCGGCAGATTTCGGGGGTGGCATCACGAGAACCATCGTTGACCACCACATAATCGTACTGCGGGTAGTTTTCGATCACATCATCCACCACGCGTTCAATGTTCCCCGCTTCATTATAGGCAGGAATAACAAGTAAAACACGATTTTGATTTTCTGATATTTTTTCCATCGTTTTTATCCTTTAAGACCGATTATAATGTATTTTTCTTTTTTCTTCTCATCAAATGACGATATATCCATTTTTTGAAGAATGGGGGAATCAAAACAAAAATACGGACTGTTAACATATTGATTGTGGCCCGCATCCGCGTAATCATTTTTTCCCGAAGCATGAATTGTTGCAGTGCTTTCCATCCCTTTACCTGCCGGTTGGCACTTCTGCGTGCATAAAATCCATTCCCGACCCTTACATCGACCAGTGGCTCCGATAAGTTTGCAAACCGGCATCCCGCCGCCAGCATCCTTAACCAAAGATAATAATCTTCCAGATAAAGCATTGTTTCATATCCGCCCACACGCATCAGTGCTTCCCTGCGAATACAAACCGTCATGTGATTGATCGGATTTCTTTTTTTTGCTAATTTTGCAATGCGTTCATGTTCCGCGGGAAAAGAGCAGATCGACTCGAGATCTCCCGGAGATTGTAAAAATTCCTCTGTTGCTGTTCCGAGTACGTCGATTTCGGGATGTTCGGTTAAATAGCCAACCTGTTTTTCAAATCGATCCGAGCGACTGATATCGTCCGCATCCATCCGAAAGATATAGTCTCCATGGCAGGCGCTCTGACCAATTCGCAATGCTTCGCCAAGTCCTCGGTTTGTTTCTTGCGGCAGAAAGCGAACGACATTCTCGCGACCTTCCATGAAACGATATAACACATCGGTCAAGGATGGCGATAAATGTCCGTCGAAAACAATGATGATCTCATCCGGCTTGACCGTTTGACTATCGTAGATGCTTTCGAGCGACGATTGCAGAAAAGCAGGATCATCTTTTGCATAAACCGACATCAATACGGAAAATTTCACGATACCGCCTCCTCATGTATTCCGCAATGAAAGATTATCCGGAACAACAAAACCACCACGGCAACCCCTGCCGCCAAAAGCAAAGCAAAACTTGCTCCATTCGCGCCATATATACGGACCATCGGATACGAGACTGCGATTTCGATTGCAAACCCGATCCCGCAACCGATTAAAAGCCAAAGAAAATCCCGCAGAACAATTTCCAGCATGGAAAGAAAACTCATCAGTGCCACAAAGAAAATCGCAAGAATGATCGGTTGGAACAAATATACATAATCTCGTATCATTTCTCCGAAGATCAACATCAGAGCAAATTCCCCAAGGAAATATTCCAAAATCAAAGCAAGAACTCCGACCAACAAAATTCCAAATCCGATTTTAGAAAGCAGAATAAGGAATTTCTTGCGTTCCTTGGCTTGATGATATTTTGTAAAGGTAGAGATAAACGGTTGGTACAGGTATCCCGCCGCCGATGTGATTAACAACGCGGGGGCAAAAACAGACGAATAAGCGCCGAGGATTGCTTCGTCGGTCTGTCGCTCCAAAAACAATTTCGGTACGGTTGAAATTGCCGAATACAAAAACATATACAAACAAAGCGGAATCGTTTTCTTTGCCATCGGCACACAATTCGCAGGATTTGCAAGCAATGCAAAACGGGAAAATCTGCGCACGATAAAGAGATCAAATAAAAATGTGGATGATAAGGAAAACGCAGCCATGAGAAGCAGACTGAAACACAAATTTCCCATGAACCGATAAGAAATATAAAATACAGCGAGTAATCCGACGCCTTTGATTGCAAAAGACTTCCCCGCAATGTCAAGACGGTCATTTTTTTGAGCAATACCATGCAGGACGTCCGAAAAAGATTCTGCCAATCGGAAAAGCATAAACAGAAGGATTGCCAGTAATTGCCAACTTCTATAGCGAGCAATCAACGAAAAGCCCATGCAGATAAGCAAAGCAAGCGTACAAGTTATTGTGCGAAAGCCAACATAGTGCGTATCGGAAAATTCTCCTTTCAAGTCGGAGACCTGAAAATTCCGAATTCCGAACAGCGCAATTGTTTGGAATGTTGCGCTGACCGACATGGCGATCGAAAGCAAACCCGCATCCGAAAAGCCTCCCATTTTGGTCACAAGTACCACGACAAGCCATTGGCAACCGAGATAAATCACGTTGCCAACGGCATTCCAAAGCATTTGGTTGCGAAGCGTTGGTTTATTCATAAATGCTCTCTGCTTTTTTAGAAGAAATGACAAATATAAACACTGAAATATGATGCAAGAGAAACAAGCGCGATGCCGATAAAAACAATCCCTTTCTGTAAACGATCAGATACCGTACAAACGATCCGCGTGGGGGAAAGCATATAAAGCAACATCGGTAAAATTGGGAACATATATCGATAGGCACAGCCATTGACCGTTTCATACCCGACGGGAGTAAAGGAGATATAAAGCGAGGTGGCAACCAGCACAATTTGAATCAAACACACAAAAATCGACCCTAATCTGACTTTTCCTACCGGTTCGTGAAGATGGCTTTCTCGATGTTCGGTAAAGATCGCATAAATCAAAAGCAAAATTGCAAACCCGCCAAACAATGGCAAACCACTTCCGAGATATGCATAGAAATTGATACTCTGTGTTGCAAAATTCAGCGATAGATAGTCTGCAAAGAATCCGAAAAGAATTCCCGTATATTTAATAGGATGCGTGAGGATAAAGCGGATTTGCTCACTGCTGTTCACACCATCTCCGCCCCGCATATCGGAAAATCCGGTCTTGTTGACAAACATCGGTAACATGATAAGAATCGCAATTAATATCATCGTGCTGATCGCTACCCATTTCAATCCTTTTTTCTGTTTTTCAGACTGGAATTTCGTTTTTGATAAAAACAGAAAAGGGATCAAAAGGAAAAAGTAAATTGCTTTGGTTGTGCTTCCGAGAAACACAGCACAAAACAAAACCACACATTCATGAATCGATATTTTTTTCTCCGGTTGTTGAAATTCCGAAATCAGCCAAGCGCTCACATGGGCAAACATCGCAATCACCCATGAGTCATAAGAGAACGAACTTGATAGAAACAGCACCGTGGGCAACAGGCAGATCACTGAAAAAATGTATCCCCCACTTTTCAATTTTTTGATTGCTTTGCCGACAATAAGTGCAAACAGAATACCGATCGTTAATCTACAAATAACGGATATTTTGAACATATCCGCTCCTAATGCGGCAAGGATCGCCATTGAGAGAACCGGTCCCAAATAAGCGGAAAATGAGGTGATCCCGGGCCGTGTTTTCCCAGCCAAAACCTCTATTTCCGAATCGTGAAATAACTGTTCGGACAGTCCGCGAGGGTTTTGGATAAAATCCGAAATGGAATAAAACGATCCCGGATCCTTGAAACGATATACCGCAAAGGATGTCCGCTCCGTAAAAGGCTGAACCATATCATAAATATTTCCGAAGTGAATTTGATCATCCCAAGAAATCCCGGTAAAAAATGGAAGGGTATAGGTCATCATCATGCAAAGGACAATCGCGGATACTACAAACAGTCGATATGATTCCGAAGCTTCTCCACACAAAATTCGATCGAGTAATTGTAAAATCAAAAGAAGTAAGCTTCCAAAAAAAACTAATATGACCGTCGTCCGACTCAAAAAGCTGAAAATCAAAAGTACAGAATAGAGCACTATAAATGCCGGAGTTACAATTTTGTTAGCTAAATAGATGATTTTTTGAATGATTGATTTTTCGGCTAACTTATCCTTGTCTATTTTAAAAAAAACGAAAGCATTGTGAAAAAAAGCAAGTTTCTTGTGAAAAACAATGAGAATAATCAAGAAAATCGCGAACAAAGCCCCCGCAACAGGATGGAAGCAATAAATAATCTCATTCGATTCATTGATCTTTACCGAAAAAAGAGAAACAAGCGAAAAAAGCATCAAAATTGCACATAGAGTATTTATGATTTTCCAATACTTTGTTTGAATCATGGTTGCTTCCCCTTATTGTCAAAGTTATCAATGAGTCCAGACAATTCCTCAACAATACTTCCAAAAATTTTTCCGCCTTTGGCATAGTCGTTATTCACCGCGATCTTTCCTTCTTCGTTATAATTCTCGCAAATATCGCAGAGTTTTTCCGCAATGGTATCGGGTGAACAATGCTCAACGCAAGTGATATTCGGATTAAAACCATTCAAATCCTTATTTGCATAGCAATTCGTAATCAATTTAACTCCGAAAGTAGACATTTCAAGTGGCGGATAACTGGGATGCGGAGAAACCATGAGCGAAAGACCAACATAGGTATCTAACATCGTTTTTGCATAATCTTCCAACGTAAGTTTGCCTAACGATTGCAAAATACAATCCTCTCCGAGATCAACCGAATCATGCTCCTCGCCCGCAGAATAAATTTCCCACGCTTTCGCATTCGGGAACTTTTTAACCCATATTTTCAGCGATTCCACCACCAAAGCAAATGCGTTTCGATCCACAGAAGGTCTTCCGTAAACCAAAATTGATGGTTTCTTATGGACTATATCGGTATCCTGCGGGAGATAGTTTGCCAACTTCTCATTAAGAACGGGTTCAAAATACCATGTCTTTGTAAAAGAATAACCGTTCTTATCAAAAAAATCTTTCAGCAGACCAGAATTTAGAATCGCGTACGTCGGAATCTTGAAGCGATAGGTGCTATCTGCCAACATATATCGGGATGACCATGGATAAAACCCGGGCTCATAGTCTTGAATAAAGTAAAGAAGCGGGTGCGGATCTATACCATAAATTTCACTCTGCCATTCGATAATCGGGCGGATTGTGTATGCGGTCCACCAAGCCGTTGCCATAAAAATATCGTTTTCCCTGACGGGTATGGTCTTTTGATAGCGGTCATTGTATGCAACCAATTGCATTGATGCATTGGAGTCCTGGTCTGCCGGAACCAATACATACTCTTTATCAATCACCGAAGTCTTTTTCTCAATTCCCGCATCCGTAGAAATGATGCGCACATCGCATTCCAATTTCATTCGCAATTCATCAAAAAACTTGATAGCAGTGGATATTCCGCCGAACACGTGTGCCATATCAACGGACGGAGTGAGCAAGTTCAATCGCAATTTCCCGTTGCTGTTTTTGTCTTTGCGTGCGGTAAATGGCTCAATCTCAGGAATCTTATATTCGGCGCTCGGCATCAGCTTTCTGCGAAGCTTGCGTGCCATTGCCGCAATCGGCGGGCAACGCTTGATGATTTTCTTCAATCGAATCATGTTCATTGAAATCACTCTTTCCTCCGGAACCGTTGTGTTCAAATTCAAATTGCAGTTATAAAAAGGATCTCCATCTTCCAAATATGGGCCATAGCTTTCGATTGAACGTCTCACATCTATCGGTGGGATATAAGAATCTCTACTTTTGGATTCCAAGTGGTACAGACGAACTCCGGCATCGTAACGGTTGAAATAACCACTTTCATATGCCCGCAGGCAAAGCTCCACGTCGCTGCCGCAGATCACAAAACTTTCATCAAACAGCCCAATCTCCTCGATTTTTTTCCTGGAGATTGCCATACATGCGCCTGTAACTGCCAATACATTTCTGCTAACCATGGGAGAAACAAACGGAGAGCCGAAATGAACGGCATCCATCCCTTTAAAAACATGGTCGGCAAACCCATTCAAACCAACAACTACGCCCGCATGCTGAATGGTATTATCCTCATAAAGCAACAAACCACCGACAATACCAATATCCGTTCGCAATGCATTTTCCGTTAAACGCTCAAGCCAATCGGGTGTGATTATAAGCGTGTCGTTGTTCAAGAAAACGAACACCTCACCCTTCGCGTGAAGAATGCCGAAATTATTCAACTTCGACCAGTTGAAATCCATATCCGCTTCAATTACGCGGACCCGCGAATCACGCTGTGAGACCGCTTCAAACCATGTAAAAGTTTCAGTTTGAGCAGAACGATTGTTCAAAATCAAAATTTCATAATTCGAATAGGTCGTTTTTTTCAAAATGCTGTTGATGCAAGCATCGGAAAGTTCCCAATGATCTTTCATCGGAATGATGATAGACACCATCGGTTTATTCCCGAGAATATGGAATCTGGCATCAAACACAAAAGTATAGGGACCGTCGACCGCTTCCGCAGAATCACCATATACACGCTTCAAATGTGCATCCAACGCCCGTCTTCCCGCCTCATGAGCATAAGGTTTCGAGTCGGCGTTCGCTGCAGTGGATGTCTCGCATTCTCTCCATGTATAAAGAACCGTGGGAATATGAACAATTTGATCGGTCTTTTCACTTGCGCGCAAAATCAAATCGTAATCTTGACTTCCGTCAAATTCCGCGTGAAATCCCCCCAGTTCCTCAAAAAGTGCCTTTTTCAAAACTGTGAGATGGCAAATATACATTTGACTCATCAAAAGATCCGGAGACCAATCCGGCTTATACAAAACATTGACATGCTCCCCCTTCGGAGAAAGATGATCTTCATCCGAATAGAGCAAATCCGCATTGGTTTCCATAATTGCTTTGACATTCATATAAAGAGCTGCCGGAGAGAGAAGATCGTCATGGTCGAGAAATGCTAAATAATCCCCCGTCGCCATTTTGGCACAAGCATTGGAGTTTTCGGAAATCCCGGCATTTTTTTCAAGACGCTTATAT
Source organism: Clostridia bacterium (assembly GCA_017613355.1). GTDB lineage: Bacteria > Bacillota > Clostridia > Oscillospirales > CAG-272 > UMGS1865. Next base: position 24,114 of record JAGAEA010000028.1, on the reverse strand, counting down.
CGAATTCGATCATCCGTGTTCGCATAAAATTGGCAAATACACTCCACTTCAGGGTGTGCATCGTCACTCCCGTCAGCAAGACAGAGCTCCCAATTAGGGTAAGTCTGCGCTTTTACGGATTCAATCATTTCCGCAAGATAGCGCTTGTCCGTATTATAGAGCGGAACTAAAATACTAAAACGAATGTTGGTTTTCGGCAAATGAGATCTTTGCTCTTCATATATACTTTCAAGCTCTTCATTTCTAAAACGCGCGGATTTTTTCTTGCCAAAAATACGTTTCCATGTCTTTTGAAATCCGTTTTTCTTTATGTATTTCAATCCGTGCCAGATTTTTCGTAATGGCTTAATGTGTCGAAAAATGAATTTTAGAAAATCCATAAGAATACGAAAAGGCTTTGTCAGTTTCCAAAAAGCCGAATTTGAAATCACGAGATATTCATTGTGATAATAATATGCTTGCGCTTGCAACTCCCGATTTTGCACCTGTAAATCCATGTATTCCTGCCGATAGTGTTCCAGCTCTTCGTTCAACTCATGAAGATCGGTTTTCCCTTGGTTCATTATTGAATATCTCCTTTTTTTACTAACTCGCAGCTTATTGTCCTATTGTTCGGTATTCCCCGCAAACGGCGGCGGTTTCTCCGATCATTTTCACTTTTCCGTGATCCAGCCAGATCACTCTGTTGCACAGTCGCTCGATTTGCTCGATCGAGTGCGAAACGATCAATACTGTTGTTCCGCCGCTCATCAGTTCATTGATCCTCGCCTCGCACTTCTGTTGAAACAAAAAGTCTCCGACCGACAAAATCTCGTCCACAATCAAAATGTCCGGTTTGACTAACGTTGCAATCGAAAATCCGAGTCGCGCTACCATTCCCGACGAAAAGTTTTTAATGGCTACGTTTTCAAAATCCCGTAACTCGGCAAAATCCAGAATTTCGTCGTATTTTTCTTTCAGAAACGCATGATTGAAACCGAGAACCGTGCCGTTGAGGAAAATATTCTCTTTCGCCGTCAGTTCGTAGTCAAAGCCAGCTCCCAATTCGATCATCGGCGAAATGACCCCGTTCGTTTTAACGGTTCCCTCGCTGGGTTTGAGAATACCCGAAATAATTTTGAGCAGAGTGCTTTTTCCCGAGCCGTTCAGCCCGATGATCCCGACGACTTCCCCGCTCTTGATCTGCAGGGAAACATCCGACAGCGCGACAAATTCCTCATACCGGATCTGCCTTTTGATCAGCTTGATAAAGTATTCCTTGATATTGTCGATTTTTTCCTTGGGCATATTGAACTTCATGGTAACGTGTTCAATATCCACTGCCAGTTGCTCTTTCAAAACAGCCTCCCGATATCAGATATAGAAGATGAATTGGTCCTGTTTCTTGCGGAAGAACCGCACCCCGATCAAGAGGAACAGAAGCGAAATGGAAATGCAGATCAGGTTGTCCTTCAAAGAAGGCATCACACCGTAGATCGTCACGTTTCGGAAATACTGCACGTAATGATACAGCGGGTTGAGCTTAACGATGGGCAACAGCCACGAAGGCAGAATGCTCACGGGATAAATGATGGGCGTTAAGTACATCCAAATCGTGATGAATACGTTATACAAATATCCGACGTCGCGGAAAAACGTATTCAGCGTTGCCAGGATGAGGCTGATCCCGAAATTGAAAACGAACAGATAAAAAATGGGCAACGGGAACAACAGAATGACCCAATGCGGCTGAACACCGACCACAAGAAACACGATGATCGCCGCGATCAGCGAAAAAAGCATATTCACCAGCGCAAACATACATTTTTCCAACGGAAAAACGAGCTTGGGAATATAAACCTTTTTGATGAGTCCCGCCGAACCGATAATCGAGGTCATGGAAAAGGTCGTTGCCTCGGTCACAAAGTTGAACATGATATAACCCGTGAGATAATAGACCGAGAAATCACCGGATTTATAGTTGAAAATCGTGGAGAAAACGGCTGTCAGAACCAGCATCATCAGCAATGGATTGAGGACGCTCCAAAGAAGCCCCAGCACCGAACGGCGATATTTGGTTTTGATATCCTTGGTTACAAGATCCTGTACCAAATACCGGTAGCGGATCATTGCACGAATCTCACGCACGATCTCCGCACGATCCACGATAAAATCGATTGCCACAAGAGATACAATCCCCAACAGGATAAATGCCAAAATCGCGTAGGTATTGATATGCAGGCGTCTGGGGTTGACCGTGATCGCGCCGAGCTCCATCGTCTCTCCCGCGCGCTCAAACGGAACGATCCGCAAAGTGACCGCTTCCACATCCGTCCGCAACAGGTAATCCTCGTTTTGTTTGCTTCCTTTTCCCGTGACCTCGGCAGCCTGTCCGTTTTCGTCGATCGCATAGACTTTCATGGTGTCGGGCGCCTGGAAACTGCCGTCGATCAGCAGGTTATGAACTTCGGTTGTTTCGCCGAGTTCCACCACAATCGATGCTTCCCCGCTCAACGTTACATACACGCCGTTCGTCGTTTCCCAACCTTCAAACGTCACGGATGCGGAATCGATTTTTTTCGCGGGGCGGTGATGCGTGACATTCCCTATCATGTCCGTGTTGAAACGGATCAATCCGAAATAAATACCGCCGATCACGCACAAAAGAATCGCCAAAGCTGATAAAATCTTCAATCGTTTCAAAGCCAAAACCTCATCAATTTCAAAAAATGGATTCGGTACATTCGCCCGATCTTCCGCACGTCCCTGTCGATCCCACGTGCGCATAGGTTCTTATTATTATATCATATAAACCTTAATCTGTCAATGCCTTTTCCGTGAATACAGCCAATTATTCCGTTCTTTTCCTAAAAAGCGACATTTTTATCCCGCAACGGTAATTCAGCCCCCGCCCCCCACCCTTTTTATCGGGTGGAGCGCGAAGGCTGAACGCACATCGTGTGTTTTTGCCGACCGTTTTATCCGTTGAGCGCCATTTGGAGCAGGGTTTCGCACAGCGCACGATAGGAGATGCCGAGAGCCGCCGCTTCGCGCGGGAAAAGGCTGGTGGGCGTCATGCCCGGGAGCGTGTTCGCTTCGAGGCACCAAAGTCGCTCCTCTTTGTCCAAAAGAAAGTCAAATCTTGCATACCCTCGCAACCGCAATATCCGAAACGCTCGACTCGCATACTCGGAAAGCCGCTTGTTCACCTCTTCCGAAATCGGTGCGGGACAAAGTTCCTCGGTCGTTCCCGCGTATTTGTTGCGATAGTCGTAAAACCCTTCTTTCGGTATCATCTCCACGGGAGGAAGAACGCGAACTCCGAGAATACCGACCGTCAGTTCCCTACCCACGATCTTCCGCTCTACAAGCAATCGGCGGCTGTACTTTTTTGCCCGCTCGATCGCGGCGACCAGTTCCTCCCTCGTTCCGGCAAATGAAACCCCGATACTGGATCCGCCGTCCGCAGGCTTGACGACGCACGGAAACCCGACCTTTGCGATCCGTTCGTCAACGTCGCTTTCGTCACTCTCGCAAAGCGCCCACTCGGGGGTCGGAACGCCCGCGTCGCGGAGCAGTCGCTTGGTCAGGTCTTTATCCATGGCAAGCAGACTTCCGTCATAGCCGGAGCCCGTGTAAGGTACTCCGATGCAATCGAGCATTGCCTGCACCTGTCCGTTTTCCCCCGCGCCGCCGTGCAACGCGAGAAACACGGCATCCGAAAGCGCGCAAATCTCCGCGACGTGAGGACCCATCACGGCTCCGTCCTTCCTCGCCCGCAACAAATCGGGGTTCGGTTCCGTTGCTCTGATGGAATACCGTCTGTCCTTCGCGCACCCGAAAAGCGTTGTCGGGTCGCTCGGAAGATCGGGGTACCCCAACGCGAGATCGAGCAACAGGACGCGGTGTCCGTTTTCCGCCAATGTGTTCGCTATGAGACTTCCCGATGAAAGAGAAACTTCCCGCTCGGGGGAAACGCCGCCCGCCAGAACCGTGATATTCATGGTCAACCCTCCGCAAAAAGATGAAAGGGGAACTGTCTGGTTCCCCTCTCTGAAAGATTATGCGGGTGGTTCTTCGTTTGCCCGTCGCAATTCGGCAACACGGTCGTTTCCACCGTAGTCGCGCAGGATCGCGCAGGAAAATCCGTTTTCGGCGGCAAGTTTTCGCAAATCGTCCGCTTGGTCGCATCCGATCTCGAACAGGCAAACGCCGTTCGGCGCGAGCCACTTCCGCGCAAGCCGCAAAAGCGAGCGGTAAAATACAAGTCCGTCGTTGCCGCCGTCAAGCGCCATACGGGGTTCGTGCCCGACTTCGGGCGACAAAGCGTCGATCTCCCCGCTTCGGACATAAGGCGGGTTGGAAAGAATCGCCGAAGGTCGCGGGCGCGACAACGCCCATTCCGCATTCTCCGAAAGGACGTTCGCACAGGCAAACTCCAACCGTTCGGAAACTCCGTTTCTTTTTGCGTTTCGGGCGGCGACGTCGAGCGCCGCTTGCGAGAGGTCAATGGCAAGAGCGGACGTGTCGGGACGTTCGCAAAGGGTGGAAACGGCAATACAGCCGCTTCCCGTGCAAAGGTCGGCAAAAAAGGCGTTTTCGGGAAGAACGCGGATCGCCCGCTCCACCAATATTTCCGTATCCGCGCGCGGAATCAGACAATCGGGCGTGACTTCATACGTCTGGCGGTAAAACTGCCATTCCCCGAGCAAATATTGCAGCGGAAAACGGTCGGCTCGTACCCGAACGGCTTTTTCCAACGCGGAAGAGGGATAGTCTCTGTCGGGGGCGGCGGTCGCCGACGTTCGGTTGACGAAACAAAAATGCCCGATCAAAAGCGCGGCGTCCCACTCGGGCGTATCAATGCCCGCCTGCCGCAAAACGGTTGTTATTTCCCGATAGGTCATTGCCGTGCCGTCTCCCTTTCTTTTTTCTTTTATCATCGTAACATACTTTTGCCGAAAAATCAAGGGAAAAACCGCTTTTCGGGAAAAAATCGGTAAAAAAAGAAAAAAGTCGAAAAAAACTATTGTAATTTCGGCAAATGCGTGATATACTAATGTCAGAGATTTTCAAGAAACGATTGGGAGGTTCCATGCCATGAAAAACAAAAAATCCCGCATCGCCGTTTTTATCTCGATCGCGCTTGCGATCGCCGCATTGGCTCTCGTTGCCGTAAAGCTCTACCGCAAGTTCTTCAAGAAGAAAGAAGAAGCTCTCGATGAGGCTGACGACAGTGCCGACCTGATCGAAGCCGAAGCGGTTGAAAACGCCCCCGCTGAAGAAGAGATTTTCGCGGAGGACGCCGTTGACGCGACCGTCCCGGCGGAAGAACCCGACCCGACCGCAACGGAACAGGCGTAAAGCCTGCCTGTCATACACACAAAAAACGGCTTCGCGCCGTTTTTTTATTCAAGAGAGGGTTTACCGATTTATGGGAAAATACAGAAGAAACCGCATCAACGAAGAAATGCAGAAAGAACTGATGAACATTCTGCGCACGGTCAAAGATCCGCGCGTGCAGGACGCTTTTGTGAGCGTGACCGCCGTGGACGCGACACCCGACCTCAAATACGCAAAGATCTACTACTCCGCTTTGCAAGGCGAAGAAAAAGAACTGAAAGCGGGATTCAAAGCCGCCACGGGTTATATTCGTCGGGAACTCGCGCGCACGCTCAACCTGCGCATGACCCCCGAACTGACTTTTTTGCGGGACAACTCCATTACCTACGGCGCTCACATTTCCACCATTCTCAATAACCTCGAAATTTCGGAGCCTACCCCCGAAGAAACGGATGAACAGCCATGAACGAAAATTACCGTTCTCTTTCCTTTGAAGAAGTTTGCGCAGCGCTCGTTGATCCGAAGCCGACCTTGATCCTGTTCCACCGCAACCCCGACGGGGACGCGGTGGGATCCGCTTTTGCGCTCAAACGGATCCTTACCGCGCTCGGCTCGCCCGCGTGGTGCGTGGCGCCCGATGAAGTCCCCCGCCGTTTGCGCTTTCTCGCCGACGCGGAACAGTCAAGCGTCCTTCCCGACGCGATTCCGAATGCAATGATCGGCGCGCGCGTGATCTCTGTGGACGTGGCGTCCCCTTCCCAACTCGGAAACCTGCGGGAACAGTTTGAGGGGGAGGTCGATCTGATGATCGATCACCATGCGGGCGGCACGCCGTTCGCCGACCACTTCATTCTGCCGTCCGCCGCCGCGACGGGAGAAATCCTCTATTCTTTCATTCGCAGTCTGCGCGACGCAGGCAAATTGCAAAACGATCGCACGGTCAACGAACGTCTTTACGCCGCCGTCAGCTCGGATACGGGATGTTTCCGCTTTTCAAACGCCACTCCTCTGACCCATCGGGTCGCCGCCGAACTGATCGAAAGCGGGATCGACTCCGCCGAAATCAATCATTTGCTTTTTGAATCCGATCCTCTCGATCAGGTCCGTGCCGAAGGCGCCGCGATTTCCAATCTCGGTTTCGCCGCAAACGGAAAAATCGGGTACGTTACGTTTCCCCATTCGCTCAAAGTCTCCCTCGGCGTTGCCGAGGAACACCTCGACACGCTGATCGACATTCCCCGCTCGATCGAAGGGGTAAGGATCGCGTTTTCTGTCCGTCAGCCGTCGCCCGAAGGGGTGTTCCGTGTTTCGATGAGGGCGGCTTGCGACTATGACGTGTCGGCGCTCTGCGCGAAATTCGGCGGCGGCGGTCACAAACGCGCGGCGGGCTGCACGATTGAGACGGAGAGCATGGACGAGGCTGTCAAGACCATTCTCGACGCCATCGACCCGAGGCAAATACCTTAAAAAACATAAAATACCGAATAAAATCCTCCCAACGGGTGAATGATGGAGCATAGACACCCATAAGGAGGATTTTTTCAATGAAACAAATTGCGTTTTTTCTGTTGGTCGGCATGGTGTTCTTTCTCTTTGTCGGCTTATTACCCGTACATGGAGAGTCGGAAATTTACGATTCGGTGGTGCGTTTGCACGTCCTCGCTAACTCAAACTCGGAAGAGGATCAGGCGCTCAAACTTCAAGTACGGGACGCGGTTTTGGAATTTACCGAGCCGCTTTTGACGGGATGTTCCGACCGTAATGAAGCCGAAACGCTTCTGCGCGCCAATCTCGACAAAATTGCGGCAACGGCGCAGGAAACGGTTTGGAACGCAGGGCATGACGACACGGTGACGGTGGAATTCGACGAAGAGCCTTACCCCGAGCGGAGCTACGACAGCTTCTGCTTCCCTTCGGGGACTTATCTCTCGCTCCGTGTGCTGGTCGGTGAAGGCGCGGGGCAAAACTGGTGGTGCTGTCTCTTCCCACCCGTGTGCCGCGCGGCGGCAAGCGTTCCGACGCGGGAAGCGGAAAACGCCTTCATTGCGGTCGGGCTTACACCCGATCAATATAAAATCATTACCGAGAGCAATTCGGGCGTCTATCACGTCAGGTTCAAGATTTTGGAAATGTTCAATCAAAAATAACGAAGAACCGTACCCGAAAAGGGTGCGGCTTTTTCCTTTTCAAAAATTGAAAATTAATTGTTGACAAAAAAGGAAAGCTATGATAAAATGAAAGAGCCACACAATAGAATACCCTCCGATTGTATAGGAGAAGTGTATGTTTTTACTAATGGTAAAAATGTACGCTCCGTTTTCATACACTTATTCTGTGCAATCGGTATATGAAAATTCTATTGTGTGGCAGCAATTGGGGCTACGTTTTTCGGTGCGTGGCTTCGGCTGCGCACTTTTTTACTTTCATTTTTAAGGAGGAAAAGACAAATGAACCGGAAAATCATTTTCATCGTGGTACTTCTCTTGGCGATTCTCGCGCTCTTTGCGGCGTGCGGAGAGAACGGTTCCACGGGGATCCCCGAAATCGACAGCTTGATTTCGGACAAGCTGTCGACAGAGGACAAATCAACATCCGAACCGGAAACACCAACCTCTGCGTCGGATGTCCAGACCACCGAGCCGGAAGAGCAGACGTATACCGTTGCATTCAACAGCAACGGCGGAAGCGCGGTTTCACCGCAAAAAGTGGAAATCGGAAAGAAGGCACTCCAACCTGCTGATCCCGAAAAAGCAGGCTATACCTTTGAGGGGTGGACGTATCAAAACGAGACTTGGTCATTTATCGGCTATTCGGTTACCGAGAATATGACGCTCGAAGCAAATTGGGTGCCGATTGTTTACGACATCATCTACGAGCTGAACGATGGCACGAATGCGGAGAGCAATCCCGCAACCTACACGATCGAAAGCGAAACAATATCTTTTGCGAACCCGATGAAAGCGGGATATCACTTCACGGGTTGGGATATTCCGACCATTCCGAGCGGTTCTACCGGAAATAAAACCGTAACCGCAACGTGGGCAACGATCTTCACGGTTTCGGATAATTCGATTACGGGATTAACAGATGTAGGCAAGCAGTTATCTGCAATTGATATTCCGAGCAAAATTGACGGCGTTACGATCACGAGCATTGGAAACTCTGCGTTCAACGGTTGCAGCAGATTGACAACCATCACGATCCCGAACAGCGTTACGAGTATTGGTGGTTACGCGTTTCGCAATTGCAGTAGATTGACAAGCATCACGATCCCGAACGACGTCAAAAGCATTGAAGGCGGCGTGTTCTGGGGTTGTAGCGGCTTGAAAAGCATTACAATCCCGAACAGCGTTACGAGTATTGGTGGTTCCGCGTTCTATGATTGCAGTAGTTTGACAAGCATCATGCTCCCGAACAGTGTTACGAGTATTGGTTATGCCGCATTCTGGGGTTGTAGCAAGTTACAATATAACGAATATAACAATGCAAAATTTCTCGGCAACGAAAGCAATCCGTATTTGGCATTGATAGAAGCAAAAGATAAGTCCATTACATCCTGTACCGTTTCGGAAACAACAAAATTTATTTGTGAGTCTGCGTTCTCGGGTTGTAGCAACTTGACAAGCGTCACGATCCCGAATAGTGTTACGAGCATTGGAAAGAGTGCATTCGAGGGTTGTAGCGGATTGACAAGCGTCACGATCCCGAATAGTGTTACGAGCATTGGAAAGAGTGCATTCGAGGGTTGTAGCGGATTGACAAGCGTCACGATCCCGAATAGTGTTACGAGCATTGAAGAAAATGCGTTCTTCGGTTGTAGCGGCTTGAAAAGCATCACAATCCCGAACAGCGTTAAGAGCATTGGAAGGGATGCGTTCTTTTTTTGCGGCTTAACCAGCATTACGATCCCAGACAGCGTTACGAGCATTGGAGATGATGCTTTCTGTTGTTGCGTCTATTTGAAAAGCGTTTCGATTGGGAAAGGTGTTACAAGTATTGGAAGGAATGCATTCGTTGGTTGCGAGAAATTGCAAAGCGTTTCATCTGCAAACACGAACGGTTGGTATGTAACCCAAACGTACGGTGCGAGTAGCGGAATTAACATATCTTTGTATGCGGACTATCTCAAAGGGCTCTATTCTAATTACTATTGGTATCGAAAGTAAGAAAGCGCGCGATTCACAAACCCCCTACCCCCGCCGAGAAAATCTCGGCGGGGGTAGGGGGCAATCGATTTCTGTATTCTTTCTTTTCGGTGAGGAAGAGCTTGAGAGGGAGCCCCCTTTTTTGCAAAGAAAAGGGGGCTCCCTCTCAATGTTTTTTATCCCAAAATCCCCGCGAGGGGGGTCAGGTCAATGAGGAGCCCCGCGAGAACACCGGCTGCAAGGAGAAGTGCCAGCACGCGGAAAGAGTCCCGAACGGGTCGGTTATTGCGGAAAAGAACCAGAAGTCCCACACCCGCGTTGACAAGCAATCCCGAAAGGAGCGCGCCCACGCTTACGATGTCCGAAAGGTAGAGTTCCGTCAATACCACGCTCGAAGCGCAGTTCGGGATCAAGCCGACCGCCGCCGCGAGCAAATTTGCGAGTACGGGGCGATTCGAAACCGCTCCCGCCAAGCGATCCTCGCCGATCAGGTAAATGCCCGTGTTGAGCAGAAAGGTGATGAGCAGGAGAAAAACCGCGATGCGCAAGGTATGTTTGAGTGCCGAAAGCGCGATATGGTCGCCGCAGTGGCAATGCTCCCGCTCGCAGATGTCCTCGATTTGCACGTCATCCTTGACGGGTTTTCCGCGGCGGACCAAGTGTGTGACCAGATCGACGGCAAATCCGACCGCAACGCCGATAACAAATTTTGCAAGCAGAAGTTTATACGGAAAAATCCCGTGCGAGAGCATGATGGGGAGCATTTCATCCGAAGTGGAGAGAAAGACCGCGAGAAGCGTTCCCGTGGTGATGAGCCGACCCGCATAGAGCCCCGCCGACGCCGCCGAGAAACCGCATTGCGGAACGATGCCGAAAAGCCCGCCGAAGAGCGGTCCGATTTTTCCGGATCTTGTGAGAAGTCGCTCGGTTTTGCCGCCCGCGTGATGTTCCAAAAACTCCATGAGAAGATAGGCAAGGAAGAGAAACGGCAGGAGCTTCGCCGTGTCGAGCAGGGTGTCGAGGATCACGTCGATCATGCCAAACCTCCCGCCGCGCGGCAACGCGCACAAACGCCGTAGAGAATCGATTGTCCGCAATCCACGGAAAATCCGTGCTCCGCCAGCAAATGCCCCGCAAACTCTACCGAATCTCCGCAGTCGAGGTGTTCCAGTTTCCCGCAGCGAAGGCACTTTGCGTGGAAATGGTTGCGGCAGTCGCAACGTTCTCCCACATACTGATAGCGCGTTTTCGCGGTCTCCTCATCGCGGAATTTTCGCACGACGTCGCGGGTGCACAGCTCGGACAAGTGGCGGTAAACACTGCTCTGCCGTGCCGTGGCTCCGTGTACGGCAATGCAAATTTCCTCCGCCGTGAAATGTTGATCGGGGTTGCGGGAGAGAAATTCCAACAAGCGTTCCCTGCCCGCCGTTTTATACGGTTTCATCTGTTTTTTAGCTCCTTTGCATGCAAATTTGAGAAACGTTCTCATTTCGCAAAGGATATTGTAGCACATTCCGAAACGTTTGTCAAGATAAATTTGAGAATTTTTCTCATTTTTTTCGGAAAAATCGGCGAGCCCTTCCGCAGAAAGGCTCGCCGATTCGTTTGACGCGATTTTATTTCAGCGTATATCCCGCGTCTTCGATCGCCTTTTGAAATTCGGCTCGGTCGATTTTCGCGGTCAGGGTGACGACAGCCGTCCCCTTTTCATGGCTGACTTCGGCGTTCTCCACCGTTGGGATCGCTTCCAGCGCCTTTTTGACGTGCGCCTCGCAATGTGTGCACATCATGCCTTCGATATTCAGAATCTCTTTCATGGGTTCTTCTCCTTTCGTTTCGCCGATCGGCGCTTTTCGTTGTTTCCGTTTTTTCGGCGTTTTGCGAACGTCGGCAAGATTGAGCCGCAAGGCGTTGGTGACCACGCACACGCTGGAAAGGCTCATTGCCGCCGCTCCAAACATAGGGTTGAGCAACCACCCCTTGATCGGATACCAGACCCCCGCCGCGAGCGGGATGCCGATGACATTATAGAGAAACGCCCAAAACAGATTTTCGCGGATGTTCCGAAGGGTGTATCTTCCGATGCGGATCGCCGCCGGAACGTCCGACAAGCGGCTTTTGACAAGTACCACGTCCGCCGCGTCGATGGCGACGTCGGTTCCCGCTCCGATGGCAATTCCGACGTCCGCGCGGGTCAACGCAGGGGCGTCGTTGATCCCGTCGCCTACCATGGCGACCTTTTCCCCGCTCTCCTGCAAGCGCCGGATAACGGCTTCCTTTTCATCCGGAAGAACGTCCGCGATCACTTCGTCCACGCCTGCCGCGCGTCCGATCGCGTTCGCCGTTCGTTCGTTGTCACCCGTGAGCATGACCACGCGCAGTCCCATTTCCCGAAGCGCTCCGATCGCTTCGGAGCCGTCCTCTTTGAGTACGTCCGCCACGGCGATTATACCGATCAGTTTCCCCTCTTCGAGGAAAAACAACGGGGTCTTTCCTTCGTTTGCGAGCGCGTTCGATCGCTCGATCATATTCGGAGCGATCTCCGCGTGCTCCCGTGCGGTTTTGAGATTTACGCCGTAAACGGTCTTACCCGCGAGCGTTCCCGTGACTCCGCTTCCAGCCAATGCGCGAAAATCGCGGAGATTGAGTTTGTTTGTTCCGCGCTTGTCCGCTTCCCGCAAAATCGCCTCGGCAAGCGGGTGTTCGCTTCCCCGCTCCAAAGCCGCGGCAAGCATGAGCAGGTCGTTTTCGTCGTAACCGTCGGCGGGGATGACGTCGGTGACCTCGGGATGCCCTGTGGTAACCGTTCCCGTTTTATCGAGCACGACCGTTCCGACGCGCCCCGTTTGTTCGAGCGACGCGGCGGTTTTGAAAAGGATCCCGTTCCGCGCGCCGATGCCGCTTCCCACCATGATCGCCACGGGGGTCGCCAAACCGAGCGCGCACGGGCAACTGATGACCAGAACCGAAATGGCACGCGCGAGCGCAAAGCCGATTGGTCGCCCGCCGAGCAGCCAGACTGCGAGTGTGACCGCCGCCACGCCGAGCACCGCCGGCACGAACACGCCCGAAACGCGATCCGCGACCTTTGCGATGGGCGCTTTGGTTGCCGACGCGTCGCTCACCATGCGGACGATTTGCGCGAACGCGGTATCCTCGCCCACGCGGGTCGCTTCGCATTTGAGATACCCCGACCGGTTCGACGTTGCCGCCGAAATGCGGTCGCCGACCGTTTTATCCACGGGTAGACTCTCCCCCGTCAGCGCCGCCTCGTTCACCGCGCCGCTTCCTTCGAGGATCACGCCGTCCACGGGGATATTTTCCCCCGGTTTTACGACAAACACGTCACCGACGCGAACCTCGGAAACGGGAACTTCGATCTCCTTCCCGTCGCGCACGAGCGTTGCCGTTTGCGGCGCCAGTTTCATTAAGGAACGGAGCGCGTCGGTCGTTCTTCCCTTTGCCTTGGCTTCGAGAAGTTTGCCGAGCGTGATTAGGGTCAGGATCATTCCCGCGGACTCGAAATAAAAATCGTCCATATAGTGCATGACGCCGTCCATATCACCGACCGACATCGCGTGGGACATGGCAAACAGCGCGTAGGTGCTATACCCGAACGCGGCGACAGCACCGAGCGAAACCAGCGTATCCATATTCGGTGCGCGGTGGAGCAATCCACGGAATCCGCTGATGAAGAATTTTTGGTTAATGACCATGATGACCGCCGCCGCCAAAAGTTGAATCAAGCCCACGGCAACGGGATCGCTCTCGATCGCGGGTGGGAGTTTCCACCCCCACATTCCGTACCCCATGGAAACATACATGAGAACAAGCAGGAAGAAGATCGACGCGCACAACCGCTTGACAAGCACGGGGCTTTCGCGATCCTTCCATTCCTCTTTCGGATCGGTCGCATTATTCTTTGGTTCACGTTTGAGTGCGGCACCGTAACCCGCCGCCTTGACTGCCGCGATGATCGCCTCCGGTTTTGCGTTCCCTTCCACGCCCATAGAGTTTGTCAAGAGACTGACAGAGCACGCCGTTACGCCGTCCACCGTCGAAACCGCCTTTTCCACGCGCGCCGAGCACGCGGCACAGCTCATTCCCGTTACACGGTATTGTTCCATACTCTGTCATCTCCTTCTTGTGGTTAGCATTTGCTAATCGTTCCTTCGAAATACAGCCATGAAGCGATCGACGGGTCATGGCTGTATCGTTTTTCGGGGAATCAATTATTCTCCGTTTTTGCGTCGTTGTTCTCTTCCGCTTCCTGTTCGGATTTTGCATAGGAATCGGAATAGTTTTGATAATTGCCGTATTTGGTGTATTTATAGTAGGAACCGTATTTGCCGTAACCGTCGCCATACTCGGGGCGAACGTCGGTGATCACGTAGCCATAGATTTTGGCGTCCTTACTCTCCACCGTTTCCACGGTGTCGCGCAGAATCCTGCTATCCATATATCCCGAGCGGACGACCAACAGATAGCCCGAGATCAAATTTGAGACGGCAAGCGCGTCCGAAACTTCGCCGATCGGCGGAAGATCGATGAGAATATAATCGTAATTCTTTTTCCATTCCTCCGTCAACGCGATCATGCGCGGGCAGGAAAGCAGATCGATGGGGTTGGGCGGGAGCGTTCCCGAAGTGATCACATCCAGGTTGCCGATGCGGTTTATCACGGCGGAAGCATCCTCGATCTGGTTGGCAACGAGATTGCTCAATCCCGCTTTGTTGGGAAGCAAAAAGATTTTGTGGATCATCGGGCAGCGCATGTCGCCGTCGATCAACAGCACCTTTTTATCGTACATTTTGGAAAGCGAAACGGCAAGGTTGGACATGACAAAGCTCTTTCCGCTTCCGGCGATGGACGAGATAACGCCGACGGTGCATCCTTTTTCTCCCGCCGAACAAAAATTGACGTTCGTGCGCAGTTCGTGGAAAGCTTCCGAAACGCGGAACGGTACATGCTCGCGCAGCAGGAGTTTTTGATCCACGTTTGTACGAAATTCATCCATACCGCGCTTTTTGCCGTATCTGATTTTTTTATCCCGACCCACCGACCAATGCGCGATCGAACCGATGACGGAATACTGCGGCGCTTTGTTTTTCAAATCTTCCACAGAATAAATGGTCGTGTTTGTGATCACCGCGATAAAGAAGGCAACGTATACCAACACCGCCGCGAGAAGCGCCGCGAGAATGGGATATCGATAGAGATTGCCGCGGTTATCGGCGATGCGGTCAAGCTCGCTTTCCCAGTACACTTTGATTGTTTTGGGCTCGTGCGCGGAGTCCAGCGCGTCAGGTTGGTTGTTATAATAGTCACAATATGCGGGAAGATACTTTTCCAAAGACTTGGAAACTCGGTAATTCAACTCGGGATCTGTGCCCGAAACGGACACGTAAAGGCTCGCTCCTTTGGTTGTGGCGGAAATCAGACCGCGCAAACCGTTTACCGAATAATCGGTGAGTCCCGCATCCTCGATCACCGCATTAATCAAGTCGTTCGCCTTTACCAGTTCGGTAAAGTATTCCGCCATGGATTCGGCGCCCTGCGTCTGGCTGCTCGAATAGAGAAAAGAGGTTTCGGCGATATTGGAAACATAGTATCTCGAAGTGGAAGAATAAACGGGCGTATAGACCAATCGGTACAGTCCGAACACCGCGATCCCCACGGCAACGGCTCCCGCAAGCATCCAATACCAACATTTTTTGAAAATCTGCCAAAAAGTTCCGAGAGCGATGACCGTGCCGGTGTTTTCATTTTCGGTATGATTCATAAAAAAATCCTCTCCTGCATTTTTTTGCGAAGAAATCCCGCAAAGGGTGACAATCATTCCATATTATTTTATCATACTTGCGCTTTTTTGTCAATACGTCCCTTCAAAAAAGGTTCATTCCGCGCGGAATTTGACGATTGCAACGTAAGTGTCGCGGCAGTTTTCGTAAAACGCATCCTTTGCTACTTTCCCGTAAACAAGCTGTCGCGTCAGAACGATATACGTATCCGCAGGTAGTTCCCGCACCGCCGCATACGAACGATAAAACGCGGTGTCTCCGAGCCGCACGGCATAGTCGTTCACCGCGCCCTCGGGCAAATCGCTCCCGAAAATTTCCGAGAGCGGCGCGGCGATCGTTTCCATGTGATACAATTCGTAAACATAGGGGCTGACAAACCAAACGGCGCACTCCCCCGTTTTGATGAACGTGCTGAAAGCGTTTCCTTCGTCGATGCTTTGCTTTTTCGCGTTGCTGTAATTGAGGTTGTCAAGCACGCGGTTCCCCTCGGAATTTTCATAGGAATACATCGCGGTCAATTCTTCCTCGGTATAAATCCCGTAGGTCACGAGCTGCACCGCCTTGGTGCCGTTGCCGTCGAAATCCTCGGGAAGCGCGACTTCGAGCGCGGCGGAAAGTCCTTCCTGCTCCGTTCCGTTCAGCGTCTTCCCACCCGCATAGGTGATGACGAGGTCATACGACTCCCGTGAGGAACACTGCGAAAGACACACGATCAATGTGACGATGGCAAAAATACCGATGATGATATGCCATTTATAATGATACCACACGTTATCCAGCCAACGGAGAAACCGCGATTGTTCCGCAAACTCCGGCGCTTCCTTTTTTTCATCCCGACGATCCCTTTGATCCATTGTCTCTTCTCCTTTCCCGCTCGGCGAATTTCAAAAGCGGGACGAAGCATCGGTCCCGATGTCCCCGCCCCGTAGCGAAAATTCTCTTTTATGCCTGTGTTCTGCCGACTTCCAGCACTTTGATCCGCAGGATGCCGTTCGGCGTTTCGATCTCTTTTTCCTCTCCCGCGCGCATATCGATCAGCGCCGCACCGATGGGCGAAAGGTCGGAAATCTTCCCTTCCAGCGGGTTCGCTTCGTTGGAACCGACGATGGAATAGGAAACCTCTTCCTTGAAATCATAGTCATAGACCCGAACGGTGGAGCCGAGACTCACCACGCTGGTATCGATGGCGGATTCGTCGATGATCGCCGCATTCTCCAACAGCTCTTCCAGTTCTTTGATGCGCGCTTCGTTCTTCGCCTGTTCGTTTCTTGCTTCGTCATATTCGGAGTTTTCGGAAAGGTCGCCGAACGACCGCGCAACCGCAATGTCATTCTTGATCTGCTCCCGCTTCTCTCCTTTGAGGTAGTTCAGTTCGTTGATGAGCTCCTGATACCCTTGCTGTGTGTAAAGCATCTTTTTTCCTTTTGCCATGGTCTTCTGTTCTCTCCTTGATTTCTGATGATTTGTCTCTATTCTCCACCCGCCGTCAGATTTGAAACGGCGGTTTGCAGTTGAATGTCCTGCTCCCATGTGAGAGCTTCGATGGAAATATTCTCGGTTCCCGCTTGGCGTTTGATGTCAACGTCCGGCAAAATACCGATCTCGTGATAGGATTTGCCGCCTTCGGTAATATAGGTATGCGTGGTAAGCTTGATATAACCCTTGATCCCCTTGAACGGGATTTCAAAAACCGTTTGCATGATCCCTTTGCCGAAGGTCGTTTTTCCGACGGTTGCCCGGGAAAGCCCGAAATCGCGCAAAGTTGCCGTGAACACCTCGGCGGCACTCGCGGTGTTTTCATCGCAAAGAACGACGAAATTCAAATCGCGGTATTGCCCGATCTGCTCTTCGGTCACGTTGCAGCCGGCGCCGTCTCCGAGATAGGAAATCGCCTTGCACCGTGTTTCCTGCGCTACGTTGCCGTCCTTGTCGATCGCTTTGAGGATCAGGTCGCCTTCGCGCAAAAAGTTGGAAAGGATCGCGCGCACC
The DNA here is from genome assembly GCA_017613355.1 of Clostridia bacterium. GTDB lineage: Bacteria > Bacillota > Clostridia > Oscillospirales > CAG-272 > UMGS1865. The sequence continues at coordinate 6,857 of JAGAEA010000028.1, read as the reverse complement.
GAGCGCAGATCTCCTCCCGGGTTATCCCGCACGTCAAACACGAATTTCGTGGCTCCCTTCGCCCGACATTCATCCACCGCGCGGCAGAACTGCACGGGCGTGTTCAGTTCAAAACTCGAAATGCGGACGACCGCGACCGTGGGATCACTTTCCGAAATTCGTCCTTCCGCCGAAAGACTTTCCACGTACTCGCGCGTACAGGTTAAGTTAAAACTATCATATGCGGAACCGTTCCGCCGCAAAATTTGAAGCTCGACCGTAGTCCCTTCCTCGCCGCGAATGGCAGCAACGGCGGCGGCATAATCCAAGCTCGAGATCGTCGGAAACTGCCCGTTTTCAAGTTTTACGGCGAAGAGATAATCTCCGACGCATATACCCTCCCGCGCGGCAGGAGAGCCGTCCACGATCGAAGTGACGCGGAAAACCGTGTATTGCTCGTCGTCGATCGTTATTTCATCGACCGCAAAGGAAATCCCGATGCCGACATAGCGCCCGTTCGAGATCTCGTTCGCTTTTCGGTATTCTTCCTCGCTGTAAAACACGGCGTAGCGGTCGCCGCTCGCCTCCACGTAGGCTTTGAACGCGGCTTGCAGCATCTTCTCCTCGTCGAGCGAATCGGCATAGAGCGACGCATTTTGCAGGACGCTTTCCAAAATTTTGAGGTTTTCCGCATCACGAACCGCCGTGGAGCCGTCAACCGGCGTGATCTGCGACCCGTTAAGCGCTTTGACGTATTTCTTCCGCTCGAACACGGTCGTAAGCGTAAAGGTGAGCAAGATGGAAACGACAAGCAATACCGCGGTAACAAAAAGCCATGCTCCGTAGGGTTGGCGTTCGGACTTTTTCCGACGACTTTCGGACATTATCGGGTCTTGCGCGTTCGACTCATTCTGCCTCTCGTTGGACTCCATGGTACTCCTTTCGGGGGGAACAAAACAGCACACAAGCGAAATGTGCGCCGCGTTTGCGGAACTGCACATTTCGCTCGGAATTCATAAAAATCGACTTCAGAATTTGATGGGCTTGGAATTCAGATATTTCTTGACCATGAGCGCCACCTTGAACGTGATGGCGTGCTCAAACTCGCGCAGGTCGAGTCCCGTGAGCTTGCGGATCTTTTCGAGACGGTAAACCAGCGTGTTGCGGTGCACGAAAAGCTTGCGCGAAGTTTCGGAAACGTTCAGGTTGTTCTCGAAGAAGCTCTGAATGGTGAGCAGGGTTTCGCGGTCGAGCGATTCGAGACTTCCCCGCTTGAACACTTCCTGCAAAAACATTTCGCAAAGGGTGGTGGGCAACTGGTAGATCAAGCGGCCGATGCCGAGATTTTCATAGCTGATGATGTTCTTTTCCGTTTCAAACACCTTACCCACGTCCAACGCGATCTGCGCTTCCTTATATGCCCGCGCAAGATCCTTGATGTTGTCCACAACGGTCGAGATACCGATGGAAACCTTGGTATAGAACTCGGTGGAAATGGTGTCGGCAATGTTGGTCGCGATCTTTTCCATGTCGCGCCCCTCGGTGCCCTGCTTGATGTACTTGACAAGCACGATGTCATGCTCGCCGATGCTGATAACATAATCCTTCGTTTTATCGGGGAACATATTTTGCAGCATTTCAAAAGGCATCATGTCGGTCTTTCCGTAGAATTTGATGAGAAAGACCACGCGGGATTCCTCGGTGTTGAAATGCAGTTCCTTCGATTTGATATAAATATCGCTCGGCAGAATGTTGTCGAGAATGATATTCTTGATAAAGGAGCCCTTGTCGTATTTTTCGTCGTAAAGGTTTTTGATATTCCCCAAGGAGATGGCGAGCAACTTGGAAAGTTTTTCCGCCATTTTATCCTCGCCTTCCACAAAGACGATATAATCGGATTTGGGTCCGCCCGAAAGGGAACGATAGGTATAGCCGTTGATCGCGGTCACTTCCCCCGCATACCCCAATTCTTCATGGATACCCTGACGCACTTCGCCGATCCGAACCAACTCGGAACAGGAAATGATGACGCCGTTTTCATCGATCACACCGATCACGCGATCGACCGCGTCCTTCATTTGATGGATTACGCCTTGGAACAATTTGTTTGACATGGTTTGTTCTCCTCTGCCCTTCAAAATGAAAAATAGAAAAAACCAACTATATTTTACACCATAATTTGTGATTTTTCAATAGGTTTTTCAATATTTTCCCTAATTTTTTTCAAAAAATTCATGCAAAGTGATGAAAACGCTACCGTCATACCGCACAAAGCGACATCATTTGCGTTTTCTTTTCAAAGCTCCAATGCACAGGAAATTGCCGCAAGCGCGAACACGGGCGCCGTTTCGGTTCGCAAAATGCGCTTGCCGAGCCCCACGGGGGTCCACCCCGCGTCCTGCGCCGCCCTCGCTTCGGCTTCGGAAAAGCCGCCCTCGCTCCCGATCAGAATGGCGACCGAAGGGTTCGCGGGCAAATTTGCCTTTCTTTCATGGAGCACCTTCGGCAGGGGGATTGTTCCCTCTCCCTCGTAGCAAAACAGGGCGAGATCGAACCGCTTCGCGTCGTCGATCACTGCTTTGAACGGTCTCGCGGACTCCACGGCGGGAAGTCGTCCCCTTCCGCATTGCTTCGCCGCTTCGGCGGCGATCCGATTGCGGCGAGTCGTTTTTTTCTCCTCGTCGCCTTCCTTGATCCTCGCCACGCACCGCTCGCTTTCAAACGGTACTACACGCGACACACCGCATTCCACTGCTTTTTGGATCACCTGTTCGAGCTTGTCTCCCTTCGGCAATCCTTGGTACAATACCGCAACATACGGCGGCTCGGTTTCGGACGGCTTCTCGGTCTCCACGCGCGCTCGCACGCAATCGGGCAAAAAATCGGTCAGGACACAGTCATAGTCCGTTCCCTCGGCGTTGCAAACGGTGATCCGTTCGCCTGCCGCCATGCGCAATGCGCGGGAAATGTGATGTGCGTCCTCGCCCGAAACCGTTACAACGCCGTTTCGGATCGCATCCTTTGAAACAAAAAATCGCGGCATTGCACAGTCTCCTTTCCCCGATGATCGGAAATTGATTTGATTATACATCATTTTTACCAATTTGTCAATCCTTTTTTTGTATTATTTGCCGATTTTTTTGTGATTTCCGTAAAAAGAAAACGCGGCGGGGGCTCCGCCGCATTTTCCGAACCGATCAATTCCGCAAGAAAATGCGGAAAGAAAGCACCAAAATCGAAAAGACCCAAACGTCGTGCAAAACGAACAAAATTCCCGCGAACCGACTGACACGGAAAAACGAAACGGTTGTCAGAACGGCAAGGAACATGGCGAGAAAGCTCTCCAAAAGCGCAAAGAACACCAGCCCTCCCGCAAACATCGTGGGATACCAGCAAAGTTCCACCGCCGCCGCAAGCACGTAGATCATGCACCCTTTGTATTTCTCGGCGGCACAGCCGAGCGGTCGGTAGCCGAGAACGAACCCCGCCGCGCACCCCGCCGTGAAGAACGCGAGCGCCCACAGCACGGTGAAGAGCCAAACGGGCGGCACCAGATCCGAAATTCCGAGTTCCAGCATGATCCGATAGGGATTCCCGCAGAGAATGCGCATTGTAAGATAGCAAAGTGTTGCGAGAACGCCGACCGCCACCGTTGTTACCACGCTTGTTTGATCCGTTTCTCGCGAGAGCCATGCCCTCGCCGTCATTTTCCCGCACCGTCTCCCGAACATTGCCGCCTCCTCCGAAACACCCGAAACACTCGTGTTTCCTTTACCTCAACCTATGCGGCGGCATGACGGTTTATTCCTCGGCATCCCGTTTTTTCGGCGGCGCGGCGTCCCACGGCAACGGGATCCGCGCTTCCGGCAAATCGGTCAAATGGTTTTGGCAGGAGCGGTTATAGGGGAGCTGTGTGGCGCTTCTGCCGCAAAAATCCGCAAGATCCGCCTCGAAATACGCCTCGTTTGATTTTTCGTTCGGCTTCACGGCGGCAGGGTCGCCCCGCCAGACATACTGCGCGTCGAGAACCGTGACCTGCATGGGAAAATGCCGCGCGACGCGGATGAGCGCCGTTTTCTTTTTCGCTTCATCGGGGCAATGCCCGTGGCAGACGCCGCCCGCGGCATCCACCGTCACGGGGATATGACAATCGCAGGACGCGGACGGTTCGGTTCCCTTGACGAACCACCCCACTTCCCCGCGGTTGCCTCTCGGATCGAGCGCGCACGCGGCGGCGGGCAGTTTCCCCGAGTCCTTGCAGAACGTGCACGGAACGACGTTGCCGGGAACGTCGAACGCGGGCTTTCCACCGCGCAATTCCACCATGCGGTGCATGACCGTGTTCCAGACTTCCGTGCACGGGCTGTTTCCCGTGACCGGCTCGGGATATTCAAACCCGCACCACACTCCGCAAATGAGTTCGGGCGTATATCCGACGAACCAACGGTCGCGGTTATCCTGCGAAGTTCCTGTTTTTCCCGCACATTCGCAAATTTTTCCGAGCGTGACGGAAGAGGACGTTCCGTTCAAAATCACCCCTTGGAGCAATTTGGTCATCACGGCGGCGTTTCCCTCGCTCATCACGGTTTCCGCCCGATCGGGATTGGAAAGCAGGACTTTTCCCTCCGCGTCGGTCACCCGATAATAGGAGCGGTAGGGATGATACGTTCCGCCGTCGGCAAACACGGTGTACGCCGTTGTCAGTTCCCGCAGGGTCACGCCGTAGTTCATTTGCCCGAGCGCGAGCGCGGCGGGATTTCGGTCGGTCATGCCGTTGCCGTCCAAAAGGCTTTCCAAATGAAATTTCTCTTTGGCAAACGCGAAGGAACGGTCGAGCCCGACGTCTTGCAGGACACGCACGGCGACCGTGTTGGTGGAATGTGCCACGGCAAAGGAAATGCCGGTCAGCCCCCGATAATAGCCGGAGGCATTGCGCGGCCACGGGCGGTTATTGCCGTTGCCGAAATCCACGGGAACGTCGTCGTAAACGCTCGCCCATGTGATCGTTCCTAGTTCGAGCGCGGGTCCGTAAACGGTGATCGGCTTGATCGCCGAGCCGGGCGGTCGCTTGGTCTGCGTGGCGAAATTCTGCACGCGGTTCGCCTTTTTCTCTCCCACGGCGCCCGCAACGCCGAGGATGTCCCCCGTTTTCGCGTCGATCACGATGAGCGACGACTGCGCCGCTTCCCCTTTTTCGTTCTTCGGGGTTTTCAGCGCACGGTAGTAGTTCTCCACATAGGTTTGGACGTCACCGTCCATTGCGACGTCGATCCGCAGACCGCCCGAAAGAACCTTTTGCGACGCCGCCGCTCGACTGATACCGTAAGTTTCGGAAAGATCGGTGACCACGTCCTCGACGACCATGTCGAGATACCACGAGCGGATCGGCTCCGTGCCGGCTTGAGTCTCGGGAACGTGCAGTTCCAACGGGGTGTTCACCGCCGCCCCGTAGGATTCTTCATCGAGATACCCCTGCCTCCGCATTTCGGAAAGGATGAGATCGCGCCGCGCTTTGGCATGGTCTGGGTGCCGGATGGGGTTGTAGTAGCTCGGGTTGTTGGTGATCGCCGCGAGCGTGGCGCATTCGGGAAGCGTCAGCTTGGTTGCGGATTTTCCGAAATAGTGCTCCGCCCCCGAAGCGATCCCCGTGCAACCGTCCGACAAGGGCAGAATGTTGAGATAGCGTTCGAGAATTTCGGTTTTGTCCAATTTCCGTTCGAGATCACGCGCGAAAAAAACTTCCTGCAATTTGCGTCGCGCGGTGATCTCTTTCTCCCCCGTGATGTTTTTGACCAACTGCTGGGTGATGGTGGACGCGCCGAACCGATCCGAAAAGCCGAGCACGTAATTCAGGCTTGCCGCCGCCGTTCGGTACCAATCCACGCCGCGATGCCCGAAAAACCGTTTATCCTCGATGGCGACGACGGCGTTTACCATGTCGGTCGGGATCTCCCGATAGGAAAGATACGGTACGTCTTTGACCGTGGGAACGCCCTCGGTCATGCGCTCTTCCTCGCCGATCCGGTTCTCTCGGTCGGTAAACCGATAGCAATAGAAAACGGGCGGTGTACGGGTCTCCGCCGCCCCTGTGAACAGCTCCGTTTGCACATCGGTCGCAAATTCGCGTTCGATCCAAACGCCCGCCGCCGTGATGACCGCCGCAAGCAGAAGAAGCGCCACGCAGATCGTCCCCATGACGACGCGCCAAACGGTTTTTCCCTTTTGCTTCATGTTCTCTCCCCCGCATCGTTTTTTATTCTTTTTTATTGTTCCCGAACCGACGGGAATATCATTCAAAAAAGCGGGAAAAGCTATCATTACCCGAATTTCAAAAAAATGAAAAATCCACGGAAAGGTTTTGGGCTTGTTTCATGTTTTTCAAAAAATTATTATGGGCGCTCGGCGGAATGCTTTTGGCGGTTGGGTCGATTTTTGCCGTCAGCGCCGTGACGGTTTTGCGAAGCACCGTTGCGGAAGCGAACGAAGCACGCGAAAGGGCGGAACTCGTACTTGCAGAGCTTCGCCGCGCTTCGGACAGGTCGTCGATCCCCGCGCAAGCCGCTCCTGTCGATCCCCCGACCGAATCGGAATCGATCCCCCCGACAGACACCACGGCAGAGCCGACGGCGGAGCCCGATCGCATCTTCGTTTTTCGGGCGCACGAGGGCAGGATCGGGATTTTTACCGCGGAGGGATACCTGATCCGCACACTGGACGTGGACGTTTGCACACTTCCTTCCGTGGATCGGGACGCACTCGAAAATGACGGCATGACCGTCCATTCCCGCGAAGAGATGGACGCATTGATCGAGGATTTGCAACAGTGAAACGCAAAAAAGCGGCGCGGACTGCCGCAGCAGTCCGCGCCGCTTTTTCCG
>JAGAEA010000027.1 GCA_017613355.1 Clostridia bacterium | reverse complement strand
TCTTTTCTCGCGAGAAAAGAAAGCGCCCCTCTCAAGGTCTTATTTCTTCTTATACCGCGTCGTGCTCGCAGCAATGCGCGCAGTCGCCCGAACAGAACTCTTTTGCGTCGTAGGCAATGCCGTGCTTGTCGTAGTAATCCTTCACGGCGGCGCGGACTGCTTCCTCGGCGAGAACCGAGCAGTGGAGCTTGTGGGCGGGGAGCCCGTCCAACGCTTCCACAACCGCTTTGTTGGAAAGTTCGAGTGCCTCGGAAATGTGCTTGCCTTTGATCATTTCGGTTGCCATCGAGGAGGACGCGATCGCGCTTCCGCAACCGAACGTGTTGAATTTGACGTCGGTGATGATCCCGTTGTCATCCACTTTGATATACATTTTCATAATGTCGCCGCACTTGGCGTTGCCGACTTCACCGATCCCGTCCGCGTCATCCATTTTACCAACGTTGCGGGGGTTCTGAAAATGATCCATGACCTTTTCACTGTATAGCATTTTGTCCGTCTCCTTTTATTTTGCAAAAAAATGGTTGCGTTTGCCGCTTTCGAGGTCTTCCCAAACGGGCGACATCTTCCGCAAATAGTCCACCACCTGCGGCACGGCTTCGAGAATATAGTCGATTTGTTCTTCGGTGTTCGTTTCGTCGATCGAGAGGCGAAGGGATCCGTGCGCTACCTCGTGGGGAATGCCGAGCGAGAGAAGTACATGGCTCGGGTCGAGCGACCCCGACGTGCAGGCGGAGCCCGACGACGACGAGATCCCGCGCATATCAAGCAGGAGCAGGAGCGATTCGCCTTCGATCCCCTCAAAGCAGAAGTTTACAATGCCGGGAACGCGGCGGTCGCGGTCGCCGTTGAGGTGCGAATAGGGGATTTTGCGCAGACCCGTGATGAGTTTATCGCGCAGAGGAACGACTTTTGCGGCGTTTGCGTCGAGGTTTGCAACTGCCTCTTTGATTGCCGCCGCCATTCCCACGATGGACGGGATGTTTTCGGTTCCCGCGCGCTTGCCGCGCTCCTGCGCGCCGCCCTCGATGAGCGTGGCGAGCCGGATCCCGCGGCGGGCAAACAAAACGCCGACGCCTTTCGGACCGTGGAACTTATGCGCCGAAAGAGAAAGCAGGTCGATATTGTCTTTCACCACGTCAACGGGAATGTGACCGATCGCCTGAACCGCGTCGGTGTGGAAAAGAACGCCCCTCTCGCGGCAGATCGCGCCGATCTCGCGAATGGGTTGGATCGTGCCGATCTCGTTGTTGGCGTACATCACGGTCACAAGCGCCGTGTCGGGGCGGATCGCGTTCCGAACGTCCTCTGGATCGACGATCCCGTTTTCATGCACGTCGAGCAGGGTGATCTCATATCCTTCCTTTGCGAGCTTTTCGAGAACGTGGAGAACGGCGTGGTGCTCGAATTTGGTGGAAATGATGTGCTTTTTGTTTTTTGCCGCACCGAGTTTCACCGCCGAAAGGATTGCCTGGTTATCGGCTTCCGAACCGCCAGACGTGAATGTGATCTCCTTTGCGGTGGCTCTGAGCGCCTTTGCGATTTCTTCGCGGGCGTTTTCGAGAACGACTTTCGCTTCCTGCCCCACGCTGTGCAGGCTGGAAGGGTTGCCCCAAACCCGACGCATGGCGTCGGTCATTGCGGCGATCGCGGTTTCGCTCATTTCCGTGGTTGCCGCGTGATCTGCATAAACAAGCATATTGATTTGCCTCCGAACTGTGTTCTCAATTCCTATCTTTACCATAGGGATTATAACACATAATTCCTACTTTGTCAATAGGAATTTATAAATTTTCCGTAAAATTTTTAAGGCAATGCCGTAAACCGCGGATTGCGCGGCATTGCCTTAAACTTTCCGTTCGATCAGATCGCGGATGCTGACGCCCGAAAGATAATTTTCGATCAAAGCGTCCAGTTTTTGCCACACGGGAAAGGTCAGGCAGAGTCCCGCGCGGTCGCAGGAAGAGTCGAGACCGTTGCAGGCGACCGGTGTGAGCGATCCTTCCGTGATCGCCATGACCTCGGCAACCGAAATTTTCTCGGCGGGACGCGCGAGCAGATAGCCGCCTTCCTTGCCGCGAACGCTGCGGATCAATTCGCCGCGGTTGAGCAGGGAAGCGATCGCTTCGAGATATTTCATGGAGACCGACTGACGCTCGGAGATCGCTTTGAGGGAGATCGCTCCTTCGTCGGCGTGCTGTGCCAGATCGATCATCATGCGGAGCGCGTAGCGCCCTTTTGTGGAAACCATCATTTTAATTCCCCTCACTTTCATAGGATATTGTACCACATTTTTTCCGAAAAGGCAAGTCTTTCATTTCTTTTTTTAGAAGAAACCGTTGTCTTTTTCGGAAAGGGGATTGACAAATCCGAGGAAATCTGTTAAAATAACAGTCGGAACGGATCGTTTTCGTCCGAATTCCATATTTTATGTGAAGAAAAAAGGAGAATGTTTTATGAACGGAGGATTGATCGGCGCGGCGGCGGTTTTGCTATTGCTGACGATCTCGGTTGCATGGGCATTGATCCGTGGAGTTACCAAAGCGCGGATTCGGTTTGTTTGTGTTTTGCTTTGCGCGGTTGCCGCGTTCGGCATTACGATTGCGGCAAGAGGAAAGCTCGACACCGCGTATGCGCAGTATGCGCCCCAACTTCGGGATTATCTCGTGAACAACGGGATGGAGGAACTCTGGAATTTCATTGACGGGTCGGAAAACGTCAGAACGACGGTCGCGGAGAGCGGCGGAGCTGTTTTGGCTCCGATCGTGGCTGTGGTCTTGTTTGTTCTGCTTCAACTCGTCACATGGGTCATCTACTTCCTTGTAACGCTTCTTTTGGGCGGGTCTATCAGAAGTCGGGAGGAGCGGCGTCATTTCCGGTTGCTCCGCGCCCTGTTCTACGGAGCGGCACAGTTTGCCGTGATCCTGTTCGTTTTCGTGACCCCCGTGTTTTCCTACCTGCAATTTGCGCCGGCGGTGGTTCGGGTGGCAAACGACGCGAACCTGATTCCCGCACAGGCGCAGGCAACGGTCAACGAGGAGAGCATTGAGAAAACGAGCAATCATCCCGTGATCAAGCTGTATGCCAAGGTGGGCGGCGGGAAACTGGACAAAGCCCTTACCAAAATAGAAGTGCAGGGTGAAACGACGTACCTTGCCGTTGAGATCACGAACATTTCGTCGCTGACGGGAGACGTCGTTACGCTGAAAAATGCCGGCAACGTTGACAAATGGAGCGATCGGGAAGCGGAAGCGATCAAATCGCTGGCGAAATCTTTGGGGAATTCCAAAATCATCGCCTCGATGATCGGGGACGTGCTTGGGAACGCGACCGACAAATGGCTTGCGGGAGAAGATTTCTTCGGCTTGAAAAAACCGTCCGTGGGCGAATATCTCGACCCGACGTTCGATTTGCTTTTGCGAGATCTCAATAAGGATTCCCAAAGTCTGACGGCGATTTCCGGCGACCTCGAAACCATCGGTGACCTGTTGGCGATCCTCGTGCGGGACGGCGTTCTCGCGAAGATCAACGATACCGACAGCCTTGCGGATATGCTCACAAAGGGCACCACGGTCAGGGAGATGATCCGTGTGCTGGAACAAAACGAAACGATGAGCAACTTGGTTTCCGAGTTTACCAGACTCGGCATGAAAGCCGTCGGCAATATGCTGCAGCTTCCCGAAGTGGATCTCTCGGATTATGAGGAATTCTTCGACGAAGTGACCGTCACGCTGAACGAAGTCCTCGAAAACATCGATTTCTCGGATGAGGAAAGCGTTGATGCGGCGATCGGCGACTTGACCGAAAAGGTTCAGGCTGAGCTTGACAAAGCAAACGTGAACGTACAGTTGAGCGATGAGATCATCGACCTCTACTCCGACCTCATCATCGACCAGTTCAAGGATAAAGAGGGCGCGGTCACGATCGACGACCTGAAAGAACTCTTCGGTATCGAAATTCCCACCGGAGTCGAGGAATAATCCTGTTCCGGACAACGGCGGAAGGGCGGTTGCGACCAT
>JAGAEA010000026.1 GCA_017613355.1 Clostridia bacterium | reverse complement strand
GGAAGGAATACCAGCAGGAATACATGGGACGTTTCGCCGCCTCGGGAATATACGCCGAAGGATAGCCGCAATCGTTTGCGAGGAACCGATCCGCCGTTTTCAACGCTTCGCCGTAACCAACGGGGCGCGTATCGATCGAAACCGTTGCATGATACGACGTAATTTTGTTGATCGGTTCGGTGAAAAAACGCACTTCGCATGACACATCGGCGGTTTCCTCGCAAACGCCGGTGGCAATTTCAATGGGAGTCATCGCGTCCGAAACGGCAACCGTCATGCGGTTTTCTCCCGTGAACGACACCACCCCATAAAACGGCGCGCCGCTCGCAAGACGGGAACTGCTCCCACGCTTGGACCAATCCGGTCCGATATTTCTCGCAGGACTGCAATTCGGTCTCCAAATCGAATAAACGTCGATGCAGGGAAAATTCCAACCGATGACAACCTGTTCGGGAACTTTCGGTTCCGCAAAGGTCATTGCAACGTCCAAAAGCAGGACTCCATCCTGTTTCTCTTTTTCCCGAAGGGCAACCGACACTCCGGGATCCTTCTTCAAAATCGAAAAATTCATCACTGATCCTCTTTGCTCTCTTCTCTTTTTTAATCAATATACGGGATCATATGATCAGCCCCCCTTTTCCGGGGGAAGGCACTGTTCACTGTGAACCCGGGGCATAGAGATTCGATCGGTATCTGCCGTCCCCGGAATATCGGTGGTGCTTTTACTTCCGATGGTTCAACAAAGCTTCACCGTTACGATCTCGAAGTTGCCGAAAGGATATTGGAAACAGCCGTTTTGCAGGGGCAATTCTTCCAATTCGTTCTCCATCAGATTGCAGAGATAGACTTCCTTTGCAGGCAGACCGACCTTTACGGTCGCCTTGGTTCGTTTGTTCGCGCATTCATAGAACCGCAGGATGGTTCCCTCTCCGTTCTCGGCTTGTTTCACCGTTTCGCAGATGACGTTCGGCTCGTCGCATTCCACGGCGGAATACTCGGTCGGGATCGTCGTCTTTTCTCCCGTTGCGGGCAGTACCGCCATCGGTTGGTTGAGGTAGTACGCCATCTTTACCGTTTCGCTCTCGCGGAGCGTTCCCGCGTGCGGGCAGAGGGAGTAAGTAAAGGTGTGTTCTCCCTGATCGGCTTCGGGATCGGGATAGGTAGGCGACCGCAGGAGCGAAAGTTGGATCACGCCGTCGTGAAGATCATGCCCGTACTTGCAGTCGTTCAGGATACTGACGCCGTAGCCGCCGTCCGAAAGGTCGGCGTATTTTTGCGCGCAGGTTTCGAACTTTGCCTGATCCCATTCGGTATTGAAATGCGTGGGGCGCTCGATGGTGCCGAATTGGATCTCAAAGGTGGCTTTGTCGGTCTGCACGTCCACGGGAAACGCCGCTTTGAGCATTTCGTGGCGCTCGTGCCAATCCACGGTCGTTTCAAAGTCGATCTTACGGATACTGTCATAAAACCAAATCGTTTGCGTGATCGTGGACTTTCCGAACGGGCGAACGATCCGGATGCCGCGGCGCGCACCGTCGTCGATCACTTCCGCAGAGGTAATCGCTTTCACGGTCTTGTAGGTATCGCGGGAATACGCCTGCCATTCCCAAGCGTCGTAGGAGTCGGGATAATCGGCATAGATGCGCAGTTCGTTGCCCGCGTGTCCCGCCGTGAGTACATCACGGTCGTTTTCCTTGTCGTAGAGCGACGCGATCTGCCAATGATCGTCGAAGAAGACGGTATAGCGGTCGGTTTCCACGGTTTTGCCGTTGATTGCAATGTGGTTATCCGTTTTGAATTGATTTGTAACCGTATATCCCTTCGGCGCGACGGGCGGCGTGACGACGGTCTTTCCGTTGACCTTCGCCAACCCCTCGGTGCGGAAAGAATGCGGGTTGAACACCACATAGCCCGCCTTTTTCTCCACGGCGGCGGCGATGCGTTCCTCGGCGGAAGAAACGATCCCTTCCCCGATGGCAAACGCTTCGGCATAGTCGATGTCGCTCTGCTCGTACACCTCGCGGATGGAAGAGCCGGGGATGATATCATGGAATTGGTTGGTCAAAAGGAGTTTCCAACCGCTTTCCAACTCCCTTTGCGGGAACGATGCTCCGAACAGCGCCCGATCCAACGTGGCGAGCAATTCCGCGTTCTGGTAGAGCAGTTCGCCTTTGCGGTTGTTCTTCTTGTTGTTCGCCTGCGTGGTATAGGTGCCGCGATGGAATTCGAGATAGAGTTCTCCCTGCCAGACCGGCAGTTGCGGATCGCCGTCGATCTTCTGTTCCAACCGTTTCAGAAAATCGCCCGCGAAACCGATTTTTGCGTTCGGCGAGCCGGGGATCCCGTGTGCGCCCCGACGCACCAATTCCAGATGCTCGGCGGTCGGTCCGCCGCCGCCGTCTCCGAACCCGAAGGTCAGCAAAACTTCATTGTTCAGGTTCTTCTGCCGATAGCGTTTATAGGTTCCCGAGATCATCTGCGCGTTTGTCTTTCCCACATAGGTCGTGTATTTGACCGACGGCTGCCCGTTGTCCTTCTGGGCAGTCAGGAAATAGGTATTGACTCCCGTTCCGTCGATTCCCTTCCATTGGAAGGTATCATACGGCATTTGGTTGGTATCGTTCCAACTGATTTTGGACGTAACGAACCAATCCACGCCCGACTTTTTCAGAATTTGCGGGAGCGCGGCGGAATAGCCGAACACATCGGGAAGCCACAGCACGCGGCTCTCCACGCCGAATTCGTCCCTGAAAAAGCGTTTGCCGTATAGCACCTGCCGCACAAGGCTTTCCCCGGACGACAGGTTGCAATCCGCCTCTACCCACATAGCGCCTTCCGGCTCCCATCTCCCTTCGCGGACGCGCTCGCCCACCTCGCGGTAAAGTTCGGGCGCTTCCTCTTTGAGATACTGATACAGGAGCGGCTGCGAGGACATGAATTTGTATTCGGGGTAGCGTTTCATCAGTTCCAGAACCGTGGCAAAGGAACGCTGCACCTTCTCTCTGCTCTGCCGAAGCGTCCAGAGCCACGCGCAGTCGATGTGCGTATGCCCGATACAAACGGTGGTCGCCTTTTGCGGAGTGCAGTAGTTCCCGTAAAACTCGGTTGTGAGGTATTCGTGCGCCGCGCGGACGGACGCGCCGAACGCTTCGGGGTCGTTGAAATCGAGCATGGAAACGGCGCGGTAGAGGTATTGCAGAATTTCCGCGTATTCGCCCGACTCGGGGTTGAGATAGTCGAGCATTTCCAGCGGATATTGAACGTCATAGTACAACTCGGTAACATCCCGATCCGCGGTTGCGACCGAGAGATAAAGCTCCGCCCGTTCGATGGCGGGACCGGTATAGCCGTAGAGGTAAATATCGTTCGTTCCGACGCCGAGGCGCAATTCGAGGTGGTTGGTATCCAACCCCTGCCGCGCCGCGCCGTTAACATACGCCAAAAATTGCGGGTTTCCCGCGTCCCAACCCTTTTTATCGGTGGTAACGAGCAAAATGCCGTTTTCGGGGACGTCCCGCAAGGTCAGATGAAACCATGCGTGGCTGTCCTTGCCGCTTCCCCATACGCCTCCGTTTGCAAACGGAGAAAACACGCTCGCGGGCGGCGGAGTGTTGCCCGTTTTGTAGCCGCACGGGCAGAAAGTGATCCCTTCCGCGTCGCGCTTTTCCAAGTAGCGCCGCTCGCCCAGAATTTTTTGGTATTGCTTCACTTTGCGCAGTTCGGTGGTCATAGTCTTTTCTCCTGTTTGTTATGTATCAATCAATTAATATTTCTCCGACGATCCCCTTAAACAGGCCGCCAAGGATATAGCCCGTCTTTTCTCCGAGCTGCTCGGTACCGTTCATGTGAAGATGCCCCGAAAAAACGGCTTTGATCGCAGGTTCGTCGATGATATACTGCGTAACTTTGCGGGTGAAGGCGATCACTTCGTCGGAAACGGGAAGATCGTGGTGCGATGGTTCATGGCGCATATTCTTCCACGTCAGCGGGGTGTGACAGAAAAGGATGCACGGCAACCCGCGCGCGACCTCTGCCTGCAATTTTTCAAACTGATCCTCTGTCCAAATAAAGTAACTGTTGTCCATTGCGATCACGTTCACACCGCCGACAACGCGGCTTTCAAACACCATATTGCCGCGGAACAGGGATTGAATTTCATCCAGCGTTCTTTCCTTCCGCTCAAAGCTATCCGGAACTCCCACCTTCGGACAAAACTCATGGTTGCCGGCGCAAAACAGGTAGTCTTTCCCTGCCAACAGTTTTTTTGCCGTTTCGCGGTTGGCATGGGATGTGAAATCCAGTACGTCCCCCGTGATGACCGTGCAATCGAAATTCTTTGCGTATTCCATGGCATCCTGCAAATAGCCGACGGGATCCCGCTCGGGATAGTTTGCCTCCTCAACAAAGGTTTTCCGACGGTACATGGCGTGGCTTTTCATATCGTCGCCGTCAACATCGTCGGCGAGTGACAAATGAACGTCGGTTACTTGAAGGATGCGGACCGGTTTTTTCAATCCGATATGAAGATTGATTACATTGGATTCAAAACTCATGTTCTTTCCCTTTCATTCCGTTAAAATCGAGATCGAATCCCGCTTCCCGTATGGGTAATGATAAGATTTCCCATCCCGGAAAACAGTAGCCGCCGGCGCGATATAACTGCTTTCGATCCGATCTTCAAACAGCAGAGCTTCCCGAAATCCCCACATCGGTTCATAAGGGGTACTTTCGTTTTGCCAATAGTTTCCGGTGAATATCTCTTTGAAATTCCCGTATTTTTCCCACGTCCAAACGTCGGACTTGTGGGTATGCCCCGCAAACGCGCAAACGAACTGCCCGCTCGCTACCATGTTGAGAAAATCGGTGTGATCGTTTTCCGCTTCCGTGTTCAAATCCAGATAATGCGCGCAAAGGATGACTTTCTTATCGGGATATGCCGCAACGGTTTTGCGGATAAAATCCGTGTCCGGAACGCCGCGGTAAGGACAGTCGCAATGCTCGGTCGGGTCCGGTTTTGCCGCATAGGTATCCAACAGCAAAAACAGATAATCCCCGCAAACGTAAGCGTCCTGCCGCTTGTAACCGCCAGTCAGCCGCTCCCAGTTTGCCTCTCCGAACTGCTCGTGGTTGCCGGCGATCATGCGGATTTCAATGGGCAATCCTTGAATTTGCGAAAGGTATTTTTCGGCAAACAATGCGGTATTGCTGACGCCTCTTTCGAGCCAACTTCCTTTATATCCCCAATTCCAATGATCCAGCGAATAATCGCCCAATAAGAGAAGCGCGGAAAAGGGTTCTCTTTCGTATTCTTTTTTAATATCGTCCGCAAATTTCTGCATTCGCGCGGCGGTGGGAACGCCGTAGGCATCCGTATCGCACAAATGCAGATCGCTTGCGAGTAAAACGCGGTTCGGCATAGATGGTATTCTCTTTTCTTTTATGTTCGTTGGCGACCCGGAAACGCCGCAACGGGTTTTATCGTTTTGAAAAAAACGAATATCTTTCTCAATCGGTATTATACAACTCAAATATGAACTTGCCGTGAATAAATAGCACAACGGCGATCACCTGTTATACGGATACACCGAAAGGGGCTGAACTAAAATCGGTTCAGCCCTTTTTCGAATTACAATGTATTATCGCAGTTGAAATCACGGGTTTTCCGAAAGAAATCCCGCAACGCTTGTAGGCACGATCGTTTCGGCAACGCTACTGTACGTCATGTCGATCGTTTCGCCTTGATAGCCGGTGATCTTTCCATCGGTTTGTGCCGCTTCCACCGTCGCATATTTCCCGATCACAATGTTGGTCAACACTTTTGAAGCGTTGCCATTGTTTCTGGCAATGTTATCCCATGTTCCGCTCGCCGTGTAGATGCTGCCGCACAGCACAACATTGGTGCAGGTGGAGGGTCTGCTGTTGGCGTTGCCGATCAACTGTCCTGCCTGCGCTCCGGTGGAGGAACTCGGGTAAGTGGTGGCGTCGCTTGTGGAAATACTGCCGATCGTTCCGGCAAACACCGTATTGTTGATGGTCAATCCGATTTTGTTGTCGTTGATCCGACCGACAACGCCGCCCATCGTTACCGAATTATAGCCGCTGTCCCAAATATTCACATCCACATAAACATTTTCAATGGTGACGTTGTTACCGTTGACATAGGATGCGAGACCACCGATAATTCTGTTCGATGTAGCGTCGTTCGGCTGATGTCCGAAGAAGAAACCGTTTGTAAGAACCAGGTTCCGAACAACGGCATTATCTGTCAGCCATTTGAAAAGCAGACCGACGTCGCCCCATTCTCCGAATTCAAAATCTCTGTAAAGACCGGAAATGGAGTGTCCCTGACCGTCGAAGGTTCCCGCAAAGTTGATGCACGTCCAAGTGTTTTCGGGAGCGGTCGGGAACGTGACCGTTTTGGAATCGGTGTCGATCACCGGATCGGCGTTCCAACCCGGGTTCAAGTCAATGTCCGCGGTCAGGCGGAATACGTAACCTTTTCCCTTATCGGCAGAGTCGTTGACTTTTGTTCTGAAAGTTTCCAGCTCTTCCGCCGTGGAAATGGCGTAAACGGTTCCGGCGGCGTCACTCTCGCTGAAATCGGCAATCGATTTCACTTTTTCAATAATACCGCCGCGGTAAATTTTCCCGATATAACGAAACTCGGTTTCAGTCAGAGCATTCGTTCCCGGATCGGCAACTTTTCCCGACGCCGAAACGGAGTCATTCCCCGGGAAATACATGTCGATATCCACGGTCACATTTTCAATGACGGACGGTTTGCCGATCTTGCCGACCAAACCGCCGATCAAAACATTTTCGGCATTTTCTTTGACGGTTGCGGTGAAAAAGCTGTTCTCGATCGTCAGGTTTTTGATCGTTCCGCCGTCGAGTTCGGTGATAAACGACATCACACTGTTGCTTTCCAGCGTTTCGGACATATAAATACCGCGAATTTTTTTCCCGTTTCCGTCCAGCGTTCCGCAGAATTTTTTGATCCCGGGCCACACGGCGGCGGATGCTTGCGGAATTGCTTCCACGGTGTCGCCGTTCGCGCTGACTTTTCCGTTCCAACCTTCGTTCAGATCAATGTTGGCTCTGAGGCGATAGGTGACTCCTTTGGAGAGCTCGCCGGTTTCATCCTCGTTGATCATGTTCACGACCATAAGAAATTGGTCGGCAGTAAAGATGTCCGTGATCTTCGGTTCCGTTGCTGCGGGATCGCTCGCCGATGGGTCGGCAGTTGTGGTATCGTTCTCCGCAGGCTGATTTGCGCCACCGGACCGGCAGGACGCAAAAAGCGAGAGCAACAGAACAATTCCCAACAAAAAAGATAATATGCGACCGTATTTTTTCATGGAAAGACTTTCCTCCTTTTGGGTGAAATCACGTTTCGATTATCCGGTGGCGCAAAGCCCTGCCGAAACAGGACCTTGCGCCGATTGTGAGACATTTCGGTCACGAACACACCGGAGATCGTGTGTCCCTTTGCCGTTGAGACTTCCCGCAACGATCTCCAACCTTTGGGAACTTGCGGGAAAACCGCGTGTTCAGGACTCTTCAAACTTTTTTCTGCCGAAAACAACGGCTCCGCCGCAGATCGCAACAAGGATCAATGCAGTTGACGCGGAAAAGCTGGATTTACAGCCTTTTTTCTTCCCATCGGTGGGTTTTTCGGTTGCGGGAGCCTCCGTGGTGATTTGAGGAGCTTCGGTGGTAGTTTGCGGTGCCTCCGTAGTGATTTGAGGAGCTTCGGTGGTAATGTTTTCACCGGTCGGTTCCTCGGGTTGTTCACCGGGTTGTTCACCGGGTTGTTCACCGGGCTGTTCACCGGGTTGCTCGCCGGGCTGCTCGCCGGGCTGCTCGCCGGGCTGTTCCGGTTCAGGCAGATAGCTTATAAGACTCGTCGGAATGACGGCTTCGGTAGCGGAGCAATATGTCATATCGATTGTTTCCGCATTGTAACCGGTGATCTTTTCCGCTGTGTTCGCTGCTTCCACTGTTTCATACTTGCCAACCACAACATTGGTTGCAGTAACAGAGCCCTGCCCCGCGAGGGCATTCGCGGTTCCTCTTGTGTGAAGGCTTCCCAACAGCGCGGAATTGGAACAGTTTGCCGAGCCACCACGTACGATACCGACTACTTGACCCATCTTTGTTCCGGTAGAAGTACTGGGATAGGTGTGGTTGCTCAACCCCTGCGTTGTTCCGATCGTTCCGACATACGCAACATTCCGAACAGTCAATGTTGCGGTATTCCGAACCGAACCGGTGATGCCGCCGATAATGGTTGCGCTGTACCCGCTCTGCCAAACATCCAAATCGACATAAACATTTTCAATGACGGTGTCTCTACCGGTAGCCGCATTGGTCACCATTCCCGAAAGAGCGCCAAAGTCATCGCCGTTTGTGGAGTCGTTCGTCATGTGCAGACCGAGAAAACTGTTTAGGATCACCAAATTCCGAACCGTTGCACCGTCCAGCTGATTAAAGAACCCGCCTCTGTTCATCCATTGAGTGGTCGTATAGTCGCTGTACAATCCGGAGATGGTATGTCCTTGCCCGTCAAAAGTTCCACGGAAGTCCAGCTCGTGAGTCTCGCCGGGATTGTCCGCAACACGTTTTTTCCACACCGTGGTCGGTGCGCTCGGGTAAGTAATTGTTGAATTTTCGGTATCAATAACCGTTTTCCCGTTCCAACCCGGGTTCAAATCAATGTCCGCGGTCAAGCGGAACACATAGCCGTCTCCTTTGTTCGATGACCCTTGAACGCTGTCACGGAACACCAAAAGATCCGATGCCGAACCAATGGTGTAAATCGTTCCCGCGGGATCGCTATCGTTAAATTCGGTGATGGATTTCGGAAAATAGACTGCGACGCTCGTCGGAATGACGGCTTCGGTAGCGGAGCAATATGTCATATCGATTGTTTCCGCATTGTAACCGGTGATCTTTTCCGCTGTGTTCGCTGCTTCCACTGTTTCATACTTGCCAACCACGATGTTGGTTAGAGAAGCGTTTGCAGGGTTTTTCTTTACGATATCCGCCGATGTGCCGGATTTCGTATAAATGCCGCCCAACAACGCAACGTTGGAAGCCGTCACCCCGGATTTGCGGGCTTCGCCGACCAATTGAGCCGCTACCGTTCCACCGCCCGCATTTGCTCCGGGATACGCATTGGATCCGCCTTTCGTGGTACCCACCGTTCCAGCAAATACCGCGTTTCGGATCGTTACGGTACCGTCACGGTGTACACCGACGATACCACCCATGAAGTAGTAGTGGTTGGTGTCTCCTTGAGCGGTAATCCAAGTATCCACGTCAACATAGACGTTTTCAATGGTTGCGTTGCCGTTTACGTAGCCGATCAAACCGCCGACTTCATTGCCGTCACCGGTGGACGTTACTCCGAGATAGCTGTTCACGATCGACAGATTGCGGATCACGGCGTTACCTGTCAGGTTGTCGATAAAAAGACCGACATCTCCCCAGCCACCGCCGCTCCACGCATCGTACAGACCGGAAATGGAATATCCCTGCCCGTCGAAGGTTCCGCGGAAGCCGCGCAGCTTTTTATCGTCATTGTTTTTCCAAACCGTTTCCGGTGCGGTCGGGTAGGTAACGGTTCCAGCTTCGGTATCAACAACCACTTTGCCGTTCCAACCCGGGTTCAGATCGATATCCCGGGTCAGGCGGAACACTTTTCCCGCGCCCCAGTTCCAATTGGGCTTTTCTTCAGCAGTTAATGCCTCGTAGCCCTTTTGCATTTTGTCTCTGAAAGTCAACAGGTCTTCCGCCGAAGAAATGAGATAAACCGTTCCGTCGGCGTCGCTTTGGTCGTACTCGGTGATGGATTTCACCGTCTCCGCGCTGACGCCGATCACACCGATCGGGATCAAAAGACCCAGCGTCATTGCAAGAACCAGCATAAGTGATAAAACTCTTTTTTTCATGGCTTTTTCCTTTCGTTGTTTGTTTTTTTGATATAGGGCGCGTATATCTCAAAATCCTTTCCGCATTCTCCTTTGCGGAAAGAAAATGAAACCGATCGGGAAAGCAAAGTTTTTGCGGAATCGTTTTCCGCTTTTCGGGTCAAATCATGCTTCGGTTTTCCGCGGGCGCAAAGCTCTGCCGAAGCAGGGCTTTGCGCCGAGCTGTTTTTTGCCGGTGGATTTTTTTACTTGATGATATCCGCGAAAATATCACTCGGTGCGTTTCCGCTGCCTTCGATCTTAACGGGGCGGGACGCAGTGAGCAGATCCGCGGGATCCACTCGGATCAATTCCAACGAGGGGTTCAGATAAGTTTTTTTCATGTTCGTTCACCTCCGTCAGTTTGCGGCAAGCACGCCGTTCGTCACCGTGTAGTTCGCCACGGCATGGCTTGCGATCGTTTCGCCCGTGATCAGAGTTCCGAAGCAGGACACGTGGAATTCCACCGTAGCGTTGGCAGGAACCTCATTCAGCACGTAAGCGAAAATGTAGTTGCTTCCGTCGTTGATCTCGGTAGCGGTTACGGTTGCACCTGCCGCGATCACGGAAGTATAGATGGTGTCGACCTCTTTCGTCCACCGATAGACGTTTCCGTTGTAGATCATGGTAATGTCAAATCCGAACGACCCGAGCTTCGATACGTTCTCGTCATCGAGGGACACCGTTGCGAGGAAGCGGATGCTCGTCTTGTTATCCGCAGGAGTCGTTTGCTGCGCGGCGCAGGTATCAATGGTGGCAACGTTCGTCATATCCAGCTTTCTGGTGTATGCCGTGGAAGTGTTGACCGTGTTGCCGCTCTTGATGCCGCTTTCGGTCAGGTAAGTCCCTGCGGCATAAGGAAGCGTCAGGCAAACGTTCTCCCATGCGGGGATGACCTCGGCAGCGTTGGATTTGATCCACACGTTGACCGTTCTGCTATGACTCGTGAAGAGGTTGTGGAAGGAATTGTCGGCATCCAGCTCTCTTACCGTGTGATCCGATTCGTAGGTTACGATCTCGGCAGGCCAGAGGTAAACGGATGCGCCGATGGTGGAATAAAGAGCAGTGCTGACGTCTTTGGTACTGCTGTTGTTACCGCTATCGGAGTTCATGCCGTGGTGAGCGACCTGAACGATGTCCGCGCCGAGTTCGGTTGCCGTCCACGTATAGCGGAGAGCCTTATCCAAACCGTCGCCGGCATCGCCGAGCACCATGAATTTCGTAGTGTTGTTCCCTGCCTTGTTCTTGATATCGAACCGAACGACCGTAGAGGTATCGTTCGCATCCCAGAAATCGTTTGTGGACAGCGTGCCGCCGTTCCAATAGGACTGCTTCACGTCCTCGTTGGTTGCAAGGATGGTCGCGGTGGCGTCGGCAAAGCCGATCTTCATGCCGCTGTGGATCGTGTAGACCTTCGCACCGTCGAACCGCGCCATGTGGTCGATCACGAAGTTAATATTTCCGGAAGCGGCGATATTTCCGATGGTTTCCGACGGGAAGTTCACGTAGAAGCCCTTGACGGTGACCTTCTCGTTGTAGAGCCGAGCAAAGCGAACCATGCCTCCGAAGTGATCCGAATGCAGGTGCGTGATGAACCAACCGGCGATCACGGGTTTGCCGGAAAGCACGTTGTTCGCCGCGAGGATCGAATAAAGGTTCTTCGCCTCGTCTATCGACATATAGCCGCCGTCGATGATGATAAACTCACCGTTGGTCAAGCGGATCACATAGGACATGCCGCCGTGCGATCCGTTATAGTTGTTATCCACGTCGAGTTGCCAGATCTGCGCCTCGCAAACACGGGTAGAGGATGCAAAATCGTTCGCGGTGTTGTGGTTCGCGCCGTAGGGTTCCACCACGATCCGTGCACGCGACGTGCCGATCGCGCCGAGGAAGGATGCGTAAACGCTGTAAACGCCGTTCTGATAGAGGAAAGAATTGTTGCGATCGCCGTCGAGCGCATAACCCTGCACCAACGTATAACCGGCAGAGGTCAGGGACGAAGTCCATGTAAGGAACTGTTCCGCGGTCATGTTCTCGTAGTAGCGGATCGTTTTGAGCCCGTCGGTTCTGCTCGCAACGTTGCGATCGGCGGTGCCGGAAGCAGGCCAGATTGCGAACGCGGCAACCGGGCTGACCGAAGGTGCCGTGACCGTGGGGGTTCCCGGTGTAACGGTGGCGCTGCCCCCTTGGTCGACGCCGATTGCGTTCGTAGTGGTAACGCCGCCTTTCGCATAGCAGGTCCCGTTCATGGCAAAGTTGGTAATGGCAACATTTTTCCAACCGCCGCAACCGACGATCTGGGACATATAGACAGCGGCATCCGGTCCCGGAACGGCATTGTCGGCAGGTGCGATCGTTCCGATCGTTCCGGCAAAAATCACGTTATTGAGTTCAATGTCGCTTGCGTTGATCTTTGCCGCAATACCGCCCATATACTGGTAGGTGGAAGTTCTTGCCCAAACGTTGATATCGGCATAAACATTATAAATCCGGTTCCAACTGCTGTTGACGATTGCAACAACGCCGCCGATCATATTATTCCGATTCGGGTTCCATGAATCGTCTTTCATGTCCGCAAAAATCAAGCTGTTGGCGAATTTGACATTCCGAACGGAACCGGTCAAAATTTCAATGAAAGCAAGATTGGATGAACCTTCAAGGATATATTTCGACATGAACACACCGGAGATCGTGTGCCCCGCACCGTCAAGCGCACCCGCAAAGGTTGCAAAACCGGGGAAAATGACCGTGGGAACGCGCGGGAGAGTTGCGACGTTATTCGTGATTGTAACGTCGGCATCCCAACCCGGGTTCAAGTCAATGTCGGCGGTCAGCCGCAAAACCTTTCCCGAGAACGTTTCGCCGTTTTGGCTCAACTCTGCCGCATAGAGCAAATCTTCCACAGAGGAAATTTCATAGAGATACTGGGATCCGTCATAATCCCGGATGGAAGGATTGGGCGTGTCTTCCGCGATGGCAGAATAGGTCCCGTTCAAAACCGGAACGATCTCACCGGGAACGCCGAGGCCGATCCCTTCATGGTAAACGAAACCGGCATTGCGGTAATCTTCTCTCGCGGCTACATTTTCTGCTGTCATCTGTCCGACCCAAACCTTATCGGGCCAGCCGGCAATTGCGCCGCCGAGGTGTTGATATGCGGCGCTGTTTCTGCCTGTGTAAACGGTACCCGCAAGGAGAGAATTTGTAACCGTGTCCGCGTTTTTATTATTTTGATTGCCCGTTACTTGGGTAATATAAATGTCCTTTCCGCTCGCGGTCGCATAGTTGACTGCGTTCGCGTTGCTCGTGTTGCCTACGCGCCCTACGAACACATAGCCTTTCAGCGTGTACTGACCATTGGCAAAGCCGAATGCAGCGCCGAGCGCGCATTGCTCATCGGACTTGAACCAGATTTCGGCATCCAGATATACCGCGTTCAGCACGGCGCCGGCTTCCACATTGCCGGCGATACCGCCCACATGAATGTTTCCGGATCCCCAACTGCTGTTTGATACCAGCACAAAACTGTTTTCAATGGCAAGGTTTTTCACCGTTCCGGCCAGCGTGTTGAACAAGCCGCCGTAGGCGCCGGTGTTGCTCGCGACCGTTTTGGAAGTATAAAGACCGGAAATGGTGTGACCGTTACCCTCGAAAATCCCGTTGAACGAGGCAATGTTCGGCCAAGTGACTGCCGGTGCGCTCGGGAATTGGACCGTTCCCCCAATTGTGACGCTCGCGCTCCAACCCGGATTGAGGTCAATATCGTTCATCAGGTAAACGGTCTTCCCGGCAAAGTTATTGCCGCTTGCCGCAGAGGTTGCAAAAGCAATGAGATCCTCTGCCGTTGAAATTCGGATGATCGTTTGCGCGGCGAGGCTACGGTCAAGCAGACCAACGATCTCGCCGGGGACCGCGCAACCCATGCCCGCGTGGTAAACAAAACCGGCGTTCCGATAGTCTTCCCTGCCTTCCAAGAAAGCGGCATCCTGTTTTCCTACCAGAACGAACTTCAAATTCCACGGAACATCGACCCCGAGGTGAGCAGGACCGGTCGCGCTGTTTCTGCCCGACTGAACGGTACCGATCGAAAGCGAGTTCGTAACGGAGTTATCTTCCTTAAAGTTCTGGCAACCCGTGATTTGACCGATATAAATGCTCTTGCCGTCCGGGGTTGAATAATTAACCGCATAAGCGTTGCTTGTATTGCCCACGCGCGATTCAAAAATGCAGCCTGTTACCGTATATTGCCCGTTTGCAAATCCGAACGCACCGCCGAGGCAGCATTGTTCATCCGATCTATACCATACTTCTAATTGCAAATAGACACGATTCAGTACCGCACCGGCGTTCACATTGCCTGCAATACCGCCCACATGGAAATCTTTCGATCCCCATGAGGTATTTGTTACCAATATAAAACTGTTTGTAATTTTCAAATTCTTAATCGTACCTGTCAGCGCGTTGAACAGACCGCCATAGGCGCCGGTATTACCAGTGGCATTCTTTGAGGTATAAATGCCGGAGATGGTGTAGCCGTTGCCGTCAAGGGTGCCGTTAAACGCGGCGATATTCGGCCAAGTTACGGCGGGAATCATCGGAAATTGAACGGTGCCCCCGATGGTAACGCTCGCATCCCAGCCAGGGTTCAGGTCAATGTCGTTCACTAGCAAAACGGTTTTGTTGGCAAAGTTTTTGCCGTTCGCACCGATTTTTGCAAATGTGATGAGATCGTTTGCCGAGGAAATGGTGTAAACCGTTCCGTCGGCGTCGCTGTCGCTGAACTCGGTGATGGACTTGACCGTTTCCGCGCTCACGGAGATCGCGCCGAGCGGGATCAAAAGACCGATCATCATTGCAAGAGCCAGCACAAGTGATAAGATTCTTTTTTTCATGTTTTTTCCTTTCGTTTTGTTTTTTGATATGGGGCGCGTATATCTCAAAATCCTTTCCGCATTCTCCTTTGCGGAAAGAATGAGAAGCCGATCAGTCCATAAGACCTCTGTTTTCCATTTTGGTATAGAATTCGTTAATGACTTTTTTCGCTCTTTCCACTCCCCACGAATGCACGGTGTTCGGCTCGGTATTCCCCGTGAGGCAGTTCACCACATAGTCGTCCACGTTGGGGCAATCCTTCAGCGTGTAGGATTCGATCGCTTCGTAGGTCAACCCGTCACGGATGGTGTCCAGAATTTTGCCGTAGCGCGGATCGTCAAATTGCCTCACTTTCAGCGTGGTTTCATAGTAGGCGGGGCGGATAAGGTTATATCCGTACATTGCCATTGCCTCGGTGCAGTAGCCCGTTTTTTCCTGGTTTTTGGTGGTTGTGGGGACCATGACTGCCGTGACCGTATCGCGGCAAAGGGACATATAGTGATCTTGCAGTACGTCATACTTCGGAAGCGGCAGGATCCCGTAGCGATCGCTTAAAGCGTCGCGGATCTTCTGCGCTTTCCCGATAACCTGCGAATAGAACAAGGCTCTGCCGCTGTTGAAAATGGGAGTTTCCGCTTCGTCTCCGTCGTCCCACGCGCTGTGGAACAGAATATTATCCTTTTCTTTATATTGCACCATTGCCTGCTTGACAATGTTCAGCAGTTTATCGGGGATGGAATCGGGATAATAGAACCTGCCGTTTTCATCGCGCCGATACACATAGGAGTCCTGCGCCATGACGCTCGCCCGAAACGCGTGGACGTTCGTGAGCAGACCGTAATTCCCGTCTCCGTCGTCGCCAACGCCGGAGCCGTAGGTCGCCGCATATTCAAACAGCTTCGTATAGGTCCATTCGCCGTCCTCCACCAATTCGTAAAGCTCATTCAGATCGTTTCCGACGCTTTCAAACTTGGTTTCATTGACGTACATGACCTGCAAATACTCATAAATGGTATAACCGATGTCCCCGATCATGTGGTAAACGTGACCGTTGATGTTCAGCGCGTCATAGAGATTTTGGTTCCACCAGAGCTTTTGCATATTGACCGCGGGGAGTGTGGTCAGGTCGATCGCAAGTCCTTCGGTCCCGAGCGTTCCGAGATAGACCGAGTGCGAGGAGATCAGATCATAGCCACCCGTGCCGCCGCCCATCACTTCGGCGCGGCATTTGCCGAGAAATTCGGCTCTTTGATCCCAACCGCCGACAGAGGTGATAAGGTTTATGGAAACGCCGAGCCGCTCCTCGACCGACGCGTTCCGTTTGTAGACCGCCTGATCCACCGAACCGCCCGTTTCACTTCCCTTATACTCGTAGTCGGTTTCCACACGGGAAAAAACAGTGAATTCGCCGTCGAACTTTTTGTCTCCGAGGTCGTCTCCCTCGTAGCTCACGGGTGAGGTCGTTTCATCTTCGGGATCGGGTTTTTTGTTCTTACAGCCCGCGAGCGGAAGAAGCAACATCACCGCTGCCAACAACAAGAGCAAAGCTTTTTTCATCTTCTTTTTCTCCTTTTATATGTGATAAATTTAAGAAGTTCGTTGAGAATAGATCGTGTTGTAGTCGATCAATCGTCCGACCGCCTCGCGGGTCACACCGTAAATATCGGTGTAATAGACCGTTTGCGTGGCGGGATCATAGGGCAAGGTCAGTTTTACCGTTCCGGCACCGGAAACAAGGATTTTTTGAATGGTAGTGCTCGTTCGGATGAACTGGTTTTTGGAAGAGCGGTACCATTGGTGGAACACGTTTTGCGGAACGCTACTATATCCGCTCTCCTGATAGCCATCGATGTTCATCGGCCACAAAGCGACCTTTGCCCCCGTTGCCTGATAGAACGCGTTGGAGCATCCTTCATAACCGTGGTGCGAGACCTGAACAAAGTCGCATTTCAGGTCGGCAGCGGCGAGCGTCGATAGCATTTGGGCATCCTCGTTGTAGTAAGCGTCGCCGAGGAACAGGATTTTCTGTCCCGCAATGTCGAGACGAATGACCGTGGAAGTGTCGTTTCCGTCCTCGAAAGCGAGCGGGTAAACGTCCTCATGCGTGGCGATGACCGTAGCCGTTGCGCCTGCGAAACCGATTTTCATTCCGCTATGGAGCTTGCTGTATCTTGTGGCGGTGCTCCAACGGCTCATGCTCGCTTCCACACTTTTGGAAAGTCCGCTTGCAATGGCGTTCGTCTTTCCCGCGGCAACGTCCGGGAAATTATAGTAGAATGCCCGAACGTCCACTTTGTCGCTATACCGGTTGGCGATTTGCTGCATCCCGCCGTAATGATCGCCGTGCAGATGCGAAATGAACCATCCGGCAACCACGGGTTTCTGCCCTGTGGGGGTATTGTCGCGAAGCAGTTGGTAGAGCCGATCGCCTTCTGCCGTGTAGTTGAAACCGCCGTCGAAAATCAGGAACGTGCCGTCCGAAAGTTTGACCACATAGGACATTCCGCCGTTGGACTTTGCCTCTTTGGTTGCAACCTCCAACTGCCAAAGTGCGGGGGTTTCGCTTCCCTCCGCCGTTGCTTCGCTGACCGTGGGATACTTGACCGTCGGTTTTCCGACGTAAACGCGGATCGCGTTCACCTTGGGAAGCCACGAAACGTAAGCGGCATATTCCGCATGGGAGAAGAGCGTGTAGCGATTATCCGTCAGCGCATAAGATTTGACCGTTGTGCAGCCGCTTGCAACCAGCTTCGCACAATAATCGGTGTAATCCTGCGCAGTCACGTTCGTATAATATAAGATGTTGGAATCGTTACCTTCGTTGTAAATGCCTTTCAACGTTCCCGCCGTCAGTACCGGTAAGTTCGCCGCCGCTTCGCTGGTGCTGCCCTCATGGTAGAAGCTTGCGGAAACGGTCGGGTTGCCGTTGTAGCAGGTCGAGATCGCAGTTGTCAGAATCTCGGTCAACTGACTGATGCCGAGCAGTAGCGCTTCCTCGGAGAGCGCACCGACGAGCAAGCTATCCGAATACGCGATCAAACGGTAGGTGAATTGATTTTTCAACAAACCGTAGAGCGTTCCGCTCGCGGCACGGTTGGTTTGACCGATCAATATCTCGTGCGAACCGTTTTCCGACGTGCTGTCATATACTTTTTCAACGCTTTTTCCGGTTGCGTTTTCCAGCTTGATCACCAAATTCGCAACCGCTTTTTCCACTTGATCCGAAACTTTTACGGAATAGACGATCCGATACCGGAACTTACCGTTCTCCAAAAGCGGGAGACGGTTTGCGGAATCGCTGCGGCTTTCATTGATTGCGGAAGAGATTTTGATGGTTCCGCCCTCGTTCGTCCAAAGCGTTTTCAGCTTTTCCAACGCCTCGATCACCATGGAATCGTCGCTTCCGTGGATCACGAGTTTCCCGCTTTTCACGCAAATTTTCCAACCGATGTCACTCACGGTTGCGAGAACCGCTTTGCTTTCGTCCCGTATCGTGTTTCCGACCAGCACCTCGCGGGCGACGCCCGCTTTGTTGGCGTTGACGTCGGTAACAACCGTCGGATTCTTTCCCGTTGCAGTCTTGATCGCGGTTTTCAGCTCGGTAACCGCCTGCCGCAGATCGCTCCCTGCGCCGTCGGAATACACGATTTGAAAATCATCCTCTCCGCCGAAGAGCGTCAGCATTCCACCGGGCGGTACGTCGTTTGTTTCGGCCCCGCCGCCTGCTCCCGTTTGGCAAGAGGCGAGCATCAAAACGAACGCCAACAACAGGCAAAGGAGCGACCAACAAGTCTTTTTCCGAATCTTCATGCAGATTCCTCCTTTTCCGCTTCTTGTTCGTCTTCCCGCCGGCAAATCACCGAATCATCCACTTCCAATGCGAGATGCACCGTTTCGGGACAACGGTAATTCAGCCGGATCATTCCGTTTTCCCGTTTCCATTCGACGGACACGCGACCTGCGGGGAGATCGTAGAATGCTTCGGCAAAATCCACTTCCGATAGGAACGACGGACGAATGATGACCGTTTGGCAATCTTCCACTCGCAAACCCGCTACCTCGCGGATAAACCAACGGGCAATATCCCCGAAAAAGTGGTGGTTGTGCGAATCGTTCGGCGCACCGTCCGGCATGAAGCGTTCGGGCAAGGTCGTTTCCCCAATCTCGATCAGATGTCCGTAGGACGGAAATTCCTTTTTGGTGATCATGTTCCAAGCGAGTTCACTCTCCCCGAAAGCCGAAAGGACATGGAAAAGGGAAAGCATACCGAGAACTCCGCAATCGAAACTGTTGTTCTTTTCGTGGATCAAATCGAGCAGGACCGCAAATGCTTTTTGTTTTTCGTCCTCGTTGAACACGCCATAGTAAAGCCCCATTGCCTGCGCGGTCTGCGTTCTTCCTTTGAGTGTGGCGGTTTCCGTATCCAAAAGTTCTCTGCGGATCGTTTCCCGCATTTCCGCGGAAACGCTTTCGGCAAATTCCGCTTCCAATCCGTACCCGATCGCCGCAAACATTTCCGCCGCTTTCTTTGCAATATCCATGACCAGAATACTATCGGTCACTTCCAGCGGCGTTTCAAAACGCGAAAAACGCCTGCCAACCGATGCCCAATCGCCAAGCCCGACGGCGATCGTACCGTTTTCCACACGTCTTGTGCGGATGTATTGCAAATAACGAAACATCATATGTGCGTTCTCGCGGATAATTTCGGTGTTTCCGCGATACTTCCACACCACATAGGGCAGATAGAAAGCAACGCTGTCCCATGCCGGACCATTGCCCCAGTCGTAACCCCAACCCGCTGTCGGGACAATACCGGGAAGCGCGCCCCTGTCATCTTGACTTTTGCGGATGTTGGCAAGCCATTCGCCGAAACTCGCTTCACATTGATAAAGCATCATCATGTGGAAGCAGGAGAACGCTCCATCGCCGGTCCAACCGTTCTTTTCACGGTGGGGGCAATCTGTGGGATAATAGAAGAAATTGGAACGGTCGGAATTCCAAACCATTCGGAACAGCGTGTTTGCCGTTTCATCCGAGCAGGAGAAACCGCCCACCGTTTGCAGGTCCGAACTCAACACCAGAAATTCCAACAGATCGTCGGTTGCCTGTTCTTCGGTCAACCCCTCGATCTGCACGTAGCGGAACCCGTGATAGGTAAAATGCGGTTTCCACTCCTCGATCGGCTCGCCTTTTGCAATGTAAATGTCTTTTTGATTGTTTTTGAAATAATCGGGATAGCGTTCTTCCGGGAACACAACGCTGTTGACATAGAGTTCTTCCCCGCGGATCTGTTCGACGTAGCGGAAGGTCAACTGTTGCCCCGCTTTCGCGTTTGCAAGGTGCAATTTACAAATTCCCGCGGAATTGACGCCGAAATCGTAGATGTACCCGTCCCTGCTTTTGAAAACCCGTTCCGGTTTGACGGTTCGGATGACACGGATCGGCTCAATGCGGCATTCGCGGAATTCTCCGCGCGGCGTTCCTGCTTCCAATGCGTGTTTCCATTTGCGGTCGTCAAAGGTCGGTTCGCTCCAACCCGCAATTTCGCGGCGGGCATCGTAATATTCGCCGTAATGCAGGTCATCAAAACAGATCGGAGATGTGTTGACGCGGAAAGAACGGTCGGCGGTCAGTCGAAATTCGGTTTCTCCGTCCCACGCTTCCAATTCCAGCGCAAGGCGAGGAGCGCCGCGCCACGCGGATTTATCCACATCCCAGACATACCCGCCGAGCGAATTCATAAAACCGTTGCCCAACAAAAGCCCGATGGCGTTCTTTCCTTTTTTCAGATACGGCAGCAGATCGTAAGTATCATAATAGCAGTAGTCGTCGGGATTACTGATATACGGCGCGAGATACCCTTTGGTGATCTCCTTCCCGTTGACGTACAACAGGTAAAATCCCAATCCGCAAACCTTGACCGTTGCCCGATCCGGAACGAACGGCAACTCAAAGTTCTTCCGGATATAAGGCGCCGGGATATGGCGGTTCAGCGAGCTGTATTCGGCGGTGGCTTTGATAAAACGTTTTTCCATTATACATTCATCGTTCTTTGGGCGATGTCCTTTTTCTCATTTCGATATTTCAAGCAATAGCTGTTATTCAGTCGTGGATCGGAAGAACGGATCTCCAACACAAAACGATCGGTTTCCGCCTGCGGCAAAACACAGCACACCTGCGCGCCTTCGAGATTGGTGTTGGCGTCGACTTTTGCGGCTTTCCATTGCAGGAGCGGAATCTCCCGGTCTCCGATCCGAAGGAACACTTCCGCGTCCGCCTTGATCGGTTCGGGACCGTCGTTCAAAAGCCAGATCGGCGCTTTGAACACCTCCCCCGCTTTCCAATCAAACTTGGCAATTTTTGCGCTGAACAGCGCAGTACGGAGTGCGTCCCGAACGGCAAAATAGGCAGGTTTCGGAATATCGGGATAGCGCACGATGCTGCAATTTGCCGCCGTGATCCACGGTTCGTTGAAACACCAGTTCAACGCCGCGCTGCAATGCGGTGATTGCCGCCTCGCCTCTTCAAAGATAAACTTCAACCCTTCACTCTGCAGCCAATCGGATTGCGCGATCCGTTCTTCCACCGTGGCATCCGCGCCAAAATAGCGTTGCAGAACTTCCAAACTCGCATGGGATTCCGGCATCCATGCGCGAAAGGCGTGATGCAGAACCCATGACACGGTTGGCTTCAACTCCCGCAATTCTTCCGGCGGGATGATCTGTTTGAGTGCTTCCGTTGCCGAAACAGAAGGTACGCCAAATTCGGTGTAAGCCGTATTTTCCGCGTTTCCGAAGCATTGATAAACGTCGGTACCGTAACGGCTATCGTAGAAGAGGTATCCGCCGTGTCCCATCCCTTCAAGCGGCGAGGTCGCGAGGAAGGGACGCTCGCGATCGAGCGTGTAGCAAAGATGGTTCAGCAACCGAAGCGCAAGCGATTGATCGGTCATTCCCGACCAGCTGTTAAACAGTTCGTTTCCACCGCACCATAGCGCAACGCAGGGATGATGGCGCAATGCTCGGATCATTGCCGTTGCTTCGCTTTCCAGAACCGAAAGGTATTTTTCATCATCAGGATAGTTATTGCAGGCAAGCATGAATTCCTGCCACACAAGAATTCCCCGCTCGTCGCAACGCTCATAGAGCGCCGGAAGATGTACCGCCGCCCCGCCCCAAAGCCGAAGAATGTTCATGTTCGCTTCGGCAGCGAGATCGACCAGTTTGCCGTACCGTTCCGCGGTCGCCTGTCCCCAGAACAGTTCGGGATTGACGAAATTCGATCCTTTGAGGAAGATTTTCCGACCGTTCAGTTCCATGGTGAACGGCGCCTGATAGCGCGACTTCGGGAATCCGTGGTTTTCTCCCGCTCCCGCGTTTCTCAAAAAGCGAATACGTCGGAACCCGACGGTTCCATCGCGCGTCATGCCGGACGGGTTTGTAACTTTCCAACGATAGAGATTTGGGGCTCCCTGACCGGCGCACCACCACAGAATCGGATGCTCCACCGTCAGCGTCTTGTCGGTTCCGTGATACAGCAGATTGCCGTTCGGATCGTAAAAATCAATCCTGCATTCGGCGTCGCAATCTACCGCAAAAGAAACCTCGGCGCGGGAGAAATCGGACGAAAGGCGATAAAATACCTCGCAATCCCGGATATAATCACTTTTTCTCGTTTCCACGTACGCGTCCCGCCACATTCCGGAGATCAACAGACGCGGGTTCCAATCCCACCCGTAGCAAACGGGCGGCTTACAGGAATGGTCGGCTTCCTCACGACTTCCGGCGGTAGCGCCTTCCCGCTTCGGATGCGGATAAACAAGAATTTTGATTTCATCATTCCCCGTCAGACGATCAGTCAGGTCCAGTTCGACGGGTTTATAAATTCCTTCATATCGATAAATACGGTTTCCATTGAGAAAAATGTCGTATCGGTAATCAATTCCCAGGCTGACAAACCAGATGCGTTCATCCGGCGTAGCGTTATAGGAAAGACGGGTACGGTATTCCCACAAATCGTTTTCCAGAGTTTCAAACTGCCGAAAACCGTCCGCGAACATGACGTTCCGAAAGCCTTTCGCCACGGCATAATCCGCTTGAATATTACCCGGAACGGTTGCGGAGAAAAATTCTTCCCCGTCGTCGGTCAAACGGACGCCCTGCCAATTCTGCCGAAAAATCATAGGTGCTCCTTCCCAAAACGGTCAGTATGTTATCATCTGTGCTTGTTGCACAGATGACCGTGGGGTACCCCACGGTTTTTCGATTTTGACACTTCCCTATGTTTATTATACCATTGCAAGAATTTGAAAACAACTATGATAATTTACTTTTTCGATAGCAATTTTTACTAATCGCTACTTTTTATAGATAATTTAGTTCATTTTTTATTGACAATTCAACTGGGAATTGTTATAATACGATTGAAAGGCAGGTGTTGCATTACGATGAAGAAAACGAAAATTACGCATAACCACCCGGAGCATGAAAACATTTCCTTTATCGAATCCGATCACGAACTCAAGGAAATGGTCTCGATCCCTTCCGATTTTTTCGCGCTGAAATGCCATCATCTGAATGGGCGGGCTCTGCATACACACAACTGCATTGAAATG
Organism: Clostridia bacterium; assembly: GCA_017613355.1. Classification (GTDB taxonomy): domain Bacteria; phylum Bacillota; class Clostridia; order Oscillospirales; family CAG-272; genus UMGS1865. The sequence goes on along the minus strand of JAGAEA010000026.1, from coordinate 3,926 downwards.
TTTTATATTTTGAGCGGAAGTTGCACGCATATCGTTGAAGACAATAGCAAACAGAGAACCTATCGTCAGCTGACATCTGGAAATTATTATATTATGGATCATTCCATTAGCCACGGGTTTGAAAATCTCTCCAAGGATTTTCATATTGTGAATGTCCTTTTTCTGCCCCATCTGATCGACGCCTCTTTTTCGGACATTGCAAACACAGAGCAATTGATCTCGCATCCCTCCATCGGATTTACCATTCCGAAGTTGTCCGAAAAGTTGTTCAATCAACCTTTAATTGATAAAAACGGAAAAATTCTCCGTCTGTTCGAGCGGGCATGGCAGACCTATATTGCACAGGAATTCGGAGCAAGAAGTCTGTTTCGTTGTTACATCACTGAAATCCTCATTATTTCCCTGAGAAACATTCTGAACGAAGGCAATCATTTGGGGAGAGAGCAAGTGATAACCTATCTCTGCGCCTATATTGACAAGCATTACGCAGAGGATTTTTCACTTGCCGGACTCTGCGCCGAAAATGATTGGAATAATTCGTTCGTCAGCAGGAAATTCAAAGAGGTCATGGGGATCACTTTTGAAACCTATCTTCAGAGTACCCGATGCCGCAACGCCTGTATTCTGCTTGTGGAAACGCGAATGAAAATCGAAGAGATCGGAGAAAAGGTCGGATACCCGGAACCATGCCACTTCAGAAAGATCTTCAAGCGGATCATAGGAACTTCCGCCTCGGCATTCCGAAGATACAATAGATAAATGTAAGGGGACTCATAAGAAATGAAAGCACAATGGACACCGGAACAAGCGAACGAATGGTATGAAAAACAGGGCTGGTTACGTGGATGCAACTTTATCGGAAGCGACTGTGCCAATCGGTTGGATATGTTCCAAAAATACAAGAGCGAGGAAAAACTCGCAACAGCTGAACGCGAACTTGCTCTCTGTCAGAAAATCGGATTCAATACCGTCCGTATCTGGGCGAATTTCGACGTCTATGACGCCGAACCGGATTCCTACATGGAGATCTTCGACCGCTATATCGACCTTTGCGGCAAGTACGGGCAGAAGGTCATGGTGGTACTGGCGCATGAAGAAGATTTACCGCGCGGGGACGTGTTCGTTCCGAAAAAAATGGGGGAACAGGCGTATGCGCTGGGCTACCATCAGGGAAGATTTCCGCTTTCCGAGGAAGAAAAAACAAAGGAACCGCGCCACTATATGGAATACCCCGAATTGCGGGAGAAATATCTCGAAATGGTGCGCCGTACCGTCCGCAAATACGCCCATGATGACCGCGTGTTCTGCTGGAATGTGATGAACGAACCGGGGATCACGATCGGCGACCGCACGCTCGACATTCTGCGCGTCCTGTTTGAAACCGTTCGCGCCGAGGATCCCGATCAACCACTTTGCGCCGACGTTTGGAAAAGCATCAAAAACGGAAAAATCGCAACGCCTGCCGAACAGTTAGCGTTCGATCTTTCGGACGTCATCAGTTTTCACAGTTACCAAGCGTACTGGAAACTGATTGCCGAAATCCGCTTTCTGCAACAGTTCAGCCGCCCGCTGTTCCTGACCGAATGGTTACAGCGGATCAATCACAACGATGTGAAAGAGATCTATCCGCTTTTGTACCTCACCAATATCGCAAACTACTGCTGGGGGTTTGTCGTTGGAAAAACGCAGACCAACGAACCATGGGATGCACTCTGGGAGCAATGGGATCGCGGAGAGGATCATGGCTATGATTTTACGAAATGGCAACATGACCTCTTCCGTCCGAACGGAAGGCCCTACGACCCGCACGAGATCGAATTGATCCGGAATTTCAATGACCTTGCCGCGGCGGAAGGAAGATAATTTTTCATGCACATATCCGAGATCGCGAACACGACCTCGTCTACGATGGCAGATGGTATATCAATGTATATGATTAGCGGGAAACGGCTCCCGAAGCCGTTTCCCGCTTTTATGATTCTTCCCTTTCGCATTTTGTCAAGACTAAAAGTCCTGTTCAACGAACAGACGAAAGGAGAAAGAATGCTTTATCGGTTTTCAAAAAACTGCCAAAGTATACCGCCGGTCAGATTTGTTTTCTTGACTCGGTATCTTTTATCATCACAAAAAAGATACTCCGATAAAAAGAAAGAGGAGCCTTTCGGCTCCCCCTGAGGCTGTGTCTGCAATTTGTGGATAGCATAACACAAAAATCCCGGTCAACTTCGTACCGAGTTAAAAAATAAATTCTTTGGGCTGTTATTATACTTCCAAGGCGATTTTACTCTTGGATGTACTACTTTTTAACTATCCGGAGTTTCGGACTGTTAATCGATCGTTGCAGTCGCTTTTGCATACACTTTGTATTCCATTGTTTTTAAAGTTCACATGAAAGCCGCATTTCCAGTTCTCTGTGAACGCGGCTTTTTCGCACAATCCGAAAGCCGTATCCCATGCAAAAGTCAATTAGCCATAGCTTTGCGATCAAGGTCGCTCCATGTGCCGTTGTCGCGCGTAAATGCCCGCTTGAAATCCATCTGAAAACCGTGTAAGGATGGTAGCCGAGCAGACAGACAACATCCCGTTCCGTCAGCACATCGGAAATATCAGACCATTCTTTGGAAAGGCGTTCACAGAAATCGCTTGCGGGAATACGTGGTCGGCGTGGTTTTGCGGATGAGAAGATGCGTGGCAGAAGAGTCGGGACCTCTGTACTTCGCGATTGATATGCGATTACATCTTCCCGACGGATGTGATACTGTCGGGTTTTCTTCCCCGTATTCTCGCACGGAAGCAGTCCGTTTTGGAGCATCCACGCGCACTTGCGTTTGCTGATGTGGAGCATTTGGCGGACTTGATCGGCGGTCATGTGTTCATTCATAGCGATTCCCGATGGTAAAACACGCTTTTTGCGTATCTTCGGCGTGAGTGACCATGTAGTCGATCAAGTCTGCTTTGGCGATCAGATATCCCCTGCGGTAAGGGACTGCCGGAAGATCTCCGCTTCGGATTTCTGCGTAAACGGTATTTTTGCTTTGGCGCGTCCATTTGGCAACCATCCTCGGCGTGAGAACTTCGGGGCATTCTCGCAACAGTCGGGCATAGGCATCTTTTCGTTCTTCTGCGGTCATATCTGCACTCCTTTCTTCGGCAGACACAAACATACCACAGAACTTTGCAAAAGTCCAGCTCTTTTTAGAAAAAATTAAAAATCGAATTGTCAGATTGTAATATGAAATTGCAATAACAAAAAAGGAAAACCATAGTGCTAAGGATGACACCTTCGTTTAACTAATCGGATATTGCTTGTATTCCTGCTTTTGTTGTGTCAAAATCAACTTATCTTTGCTTGTTGTTTATGGTTCTTTGCTTTTCTTGTGATTTAAATCTGTAGTTGACAGTTTAGAAATAAAAATCCGATCCGAATCTAATTCTATTGTGTTTAATCCAAGTTCTTTTCTGGCCTCATTTCTAAAACCATTTATTAAAGCTAAAGGTTGGTCGCTTTTTGTAAAAATAACTTCTAGAAAAGAATTTAAAAGCGAAGGATTCTCCACGGATAAGGAAAGACAAAACGGATTGGTAGGAAAGAAATCAAATCAATTCCGACATCGGTTTTCTATCCGCTTTCTATCATTTTTCTATCAAATTTCCGGAGATACGGTGCATTTTGCCCGGTTTTGGGGCAAAAATGAGTGAAAAAAGGGACGGAGAGGGACGAGCGGAGCCGTGAGGGCAAACGCTCGAAATCTCGTAGGGCGTTAGCGCGTCGCGTGGGTTCAAATCCCACCTTCTCCGCCAAATCAGCGGGATGGGCAAATGCCCATCCCGCTGATTTTTGATAGATGGAGGGATTTGAATAGGCGGGAGCCGCGAAGCGGCGGAAGAAAAAACCGCCGGTGGCGGTTTTTTCGCCGACGAGGGCG
>JAGAEA010000025.1 GCA_017613355.1 Clostridia bacterium | reverse complement strand
GATGCCCGCCAAAAGGCGGGCATCCCCCGTTTGTGCGATTTATTTGTTGATGATGGTAACGCCGTCGGGTGTGATGCCCGTGCTGGCATAAACGATTTCGTTGATCTGCGCGATCTGCGCGGGTTGGAGACTTTCGGCTTTGACGATGATGTTTACGCTGTCCCCGTTGAGAACGGCAACGCACTGTTCAAAGCCCTTGGCGGTAATGAGCGTTTCCATGTCGGCTTCCTTGCGGATCTCATCGGCGATGCAGGTGATGCCTGCGAGCGCCTCGTTCTTCGTCTGCTCACCGGCATCGACGTTTTCAACCACCGATTGCAGAACTTCGAGCGCCTCGTCGCGGGCGCGCTGACGACTTACCTGCGTTGCGGAGAAATAGGCGTCGGTGCTGTCGACCGATACGGGCTGATTGTTTTTGTCGTTTTCCGCAATGTTTCCGCTCGGTTGGTCGTAGCCCTGATAGCCGTTTTTCTTTTGGTTCCCGTTTGCAAAGAGAACCCAGTTGAGCAGGACGGCGGCACCGATGAGCAGAACCGATGCGGCAATGATGGCATTTCGTTTGCCGAATTTCATCATTGCGCGGCGAAATTTGCCGGGTTGTTTTTGAACCGCGGGTTCTTCCGCGGCGCTGACCTCTGTGTTCTTGCGTTTCATGGGGATTCCTCCTGTTTGATGTTTCGGTTTGGATTTGTTACACTATATGAATTTGCGGGCGCGTTTATGACGGATCGCGGAAAAATGTTTATTTTTTTCCTTCGGTAATGTAAATGCGGTTGGACGGAACGCGGAATGCCGAGGCGAGCAAGGAAGTCAATTCTCCCCGGATCGCTTGATTGCCGCCGCCGCGGCAGACCACGCCGATCCCCGTGATTTCGGGCGGGTTTCGCGCGATTACGAGCGCTTCGGCGTTTGAGCCGCTCCCAACGGTCGCGTAAATTTCGGAGCCGTTGCGGGTCTCCGTGGCGTAAACCGTTTCAAACCCGCCCGCGAACGAGACCGCCACACGAACCTCGCCCACTCCCGAGACAGACGAACAAAGCGCCGAAACGCGCGCTTCCACCGAAGAACGGTATTCTTCGAGTTCTTCCGAAGCAGTTGGCGGAGAGGGCGCGGCGGTCGTTTTTTTGGACGATGAAAACCAACCGCTTCCCACCAGCAAAAGCAAAATTCCCGTTCCCGCGCCGATAAGAATCAGGATCAGTTTTTTGCGGCTTTGTTTTTCCGCGGTTGTCTGTGTTGTTTCTTTCATGCGGAGCATCTCCTTTCAGGCGATCGCGGTGTCGCAGGGGCAGCCGAGCAGATCGGTGACGTAGCGTTCGAGTTCGTGCGGGTCGTGCCAACGCGCGCTGCCCGTCAGGATCAGCGTCACGCGGGCGGGACGCGCTTCGCCGTCGGTTTCCGCCCAAACGATCGCGCAGGTGATCTCGCTTTGCCGCAAAGAAAATTTTTCGGTGAGCCGAGCGACCAAAGCGCTTGCAAAGTATGCGCGGGAAGCGGTGTCGAGCGCGTCATTCGCGCGGGCGTTGAACTCCTGTTTCGCGTCGGAGCCGCCGTCGGGCAGTTCCGCGGTAAATTCACGCAAGCGAACCCATGCGCGCGGGAGCGGTGCGGCGATCACGCAAAGCAACACGAGCACCGACAACAAACGGACGTGCTTTCCGATGCCGCCCGAACCTTCGGGGGTCAGAATTCCGATCGCCGCCGCGAGAAAAGCCGCACCGAGCAGGGAGATCAGGTATGTTTTCAACTTCTTTCCCCCTTATCCGACTGCCGCTCCGCAACGAACGAGGAGCACGACGGCGAGAAAAAGCACCGAGGAACAAATGCAAGCCGCCGCCAACAGATAGCCGCAGAGCGAGGCGGTTTCGTCGAGCAGTTTCTTTTCGGTCGGGCACCCGAGCAAATCGGCAAGCGCCGCCGCGATCTGCCACGTTACGCCGGAGAGCCAGAGGCGAGCGATCATGGGAAAGAGGGAAAGACCGATCAGAAGCAGAGCGCAAAGTCCGACCGTTCCGCGCAAATAGGAAATTCCCGCGCTCACGGTGCGCAGCAGTTCGGAAACCGACCCGCCCACCACGGGGATCATGTTTCCCGTGGCGAATTTGACGCCGCGCATGGCAAGGCTGTCCGCTCGGGCGGCAAGTGTGGTCTGAAAGCCGAGCATGGCGAGCAGCAGGGTCATCAGAAAGGCGAGAAAGGTCGTGTAGTGCTTTTTGAGAGAGGAGACGATCGAACCGAGGCGAATGTTCGGGTCGGTCGCGCCCACCACCGTAAACGCCATACAGATCCCGCAAAACGGAACGACGCTGTTCCCGACCGCTTCTTCCAGAACCGTTAAATAGAGCGAGAGACCCGCAGAGGAAGCAGCGGCGGCAGTCACATTCCCTCCAACCGTCCAAAGAGCGCCCGAAAGCGGGATTACGGCAGTCGTCAACCGGTTGAGACGGTCAAAATAGCGAACGACCGTTCCGACCGCGTCGTAGGTCTGCGTCAGGAGTGCCGCGAGGATCGAAAGCGACGAGGCAAAGGAAAACGCGCGTCCCATCGTTTCACTGCGGAGAGCGGAGCGGAAAGCACCGAAAATTGCCGAGAGGAGAAGCAACCCCGCCACGCGGGCAAGCGCGCCGAGGCTATCGCCGAGCGACGCGCCCAAGACCGAAAGAAGCGTTTTTAACAGGGAAGGAAAATCGCTCATCCGACGAACGCCGTCGGCGACCTCGTCCGTCTTGTCCGAAAAGAGTTCTTCCGGCAAAAGCTCGACAATGTCATCGGGAACCGCGTCGAGAAATCCCGAAAATTCTTCGGGCAGCGCCTCGGATACGTCGGCGTCATCGGCGGACGCACGCAAAAGCAGAAAACACACCGCGAGCAGAACAAACAGCAGGCAAAATGCCGCGCGGTGTGTCAGTCGGCAAGCGCGAGCAGATTTTTGACGATGGTGAACAGTTCTCCGAGAAGCGGCAAACAAAGGATCAGAATTTCCGTTTTGCCCGCCAGTTCCACCCCCGTTGCCACACCGCTCTCGCCCGCGTCGCGGCAAATGTCCGAAGCGCATTGGGTCAGAATTGCAATGCCGAGTGCTTTGAACAGGAGCGCGGCATAGTCGGAAAGTCCCGTCGAAGCGGTCATTTCGCGCAGGTAGGCGACCAAAGGAGATGCAAGGGAAATGATCGTTCCCGCGAACAGAACCGTGACGGCGAGGCGAAGAAGCGGCAAAAAATCCGACCGCCACTGCTTGACGATCACACACAGACATACCCCCGTGACCGCTGCCAAACATATTTTCGCGGTATCCATCCGTCGGTTTCATCCAACGCCGAAAACGGAGGTCACGAAGTCGAAGAGATCGCGGATCTGACTGACGAGCAGCATCAGGGCAACGAGAATTCCCGCCAGAGTCACGAACATTGCCTGTTCGTCACGTCCCGTTTTGGAGAGGATCTGCGCCGCGATCGCAACCAGGATCCCGATGCCCGCGATTTTGATGATGAGAGAAATGTCCATATGTTCTGTCTTCCTTTCTTTTGACGACGCCGAGGACAACCGCCTTACCAAAGCAGGATCGACGCCATGGCGGCGATCCCGAGACAAACCGCCGCGGCAATGCGGATCCGTGCGGGAAGTTCTTCCAGCCTTTTTTCCCGAAGTTTGCCGAGCGTGGCAATGTAATAATCGCATCGGCGGAGCAATTCCTCGCGGTAACCGCTTCCGATCTCGCGCACAAACGCGCAAAGTAGTCTCCGACTTTCCCGATCGAGGTAAAATTGGGAAGAATGGTAAACGGCAACGAGGTTCGGGCGCGTTTCGGCACAGCAACAGGCTTCAAACAACGCCCGATCGGCTCCCGCCAAAATTTCGGGCATCGGCATCAGATAGCAGTCGATCTGCGACCGAATATACCAGATCAGATCCGACCAGCCCGCCAGCACCGAGATTTTCCGCCGTTCAAAACGAACGAGCAGTACCGTGGCAAATCCCCCTGTTCCGAGGATCAGGATCACACCGAGAATTTTCAAAATCGGCATTTGCGTCCTCCCATGATCGAATATCGTAGCGAAACCCGCCCGCTCCGTTTCGCGAAAGTCCCGCATAGGCGCCGAACACGCGGGCACGGTGCAATCGTGCCATCACGGGACGGCGGAGCAATTCCCCGAGTGTTCGGGCGTGTGCGGAGGCAAGCAGCGGAACGCCGCGGTTCGAGGCGGAGAGGATCGAAAGCGCGTCGGATTCGGAGCCGATCTCATCGCAAACGATCAGTTCCGCACCAAGATTCCGAACGGCAATTTCAATGCCCGCGTCGTGGGGATAGCCCGCAAGAACGTCGAGCAAAAGGTCGCGACCGCCGAGCGTGGCGAAAAATTCTTCCCGCGTGTCGATTACCGCGGTACGGAACCCCCAATCGGGCGAGGACGCCTCGATCGCCGCCGCGCGGAGAAAGGTGGTTTTGCCCACTCCGGGCGGCGAATAGACCAGCACCCCGCCGACCCCGCTTGCATCGCGAAGCCGTCGCAGGATCGGTTCGGTCGAAACGCGGTGCGCGTGCGGCAGACGAACGACCAACCCCGTTACGTCGCCGACGCCGATGATTTTTCCGTTCTCCATGGCGGCGCGACCGACGATGCCGACGCGGATACCGCCCGAAATCATCACATATCCCGCGCAAATTCGGTCGCGGTAGGCGTAAAGCGAACCGTTGCACATCCGTTCCAGAATTTCGGAAAGTTCGTTTTCGGTCAATTCCGCGTCCGTGTAGAAATTCCGTCCGCCGCAGGTCACGGTGCAAACGCGACCCGCGTGCAGGCGGAGCTCTTCGGCACAGGGAGCGCCCGAGGTTCGGATCGCCTCTGCCAGGCGGGGCGGCAGACAACAGGCGAGCGCGTCCGGTATTGCGAGAACCGACTTTATCCGTTCCTTGATCTGCATTTTGCGCCCCCTCTCGATTCCACTTTCAATATATTCGGACGGGCAGGGGGATAGAACCTTTTTTGCGTGGTTGCATAGGATGGATAATGGATTTTTCATCCGAAAATGCAAAACGCCCTGCGGAACGCAGAGCGGTGGAAGGAGTTTTATGATGAAACGATCGGAAAAGAAAACGGAACCGACCGTGAGAGCCACGGGAGAGGATGCCTATTTTGCCGCTTCCAACAGCGCGGGCGGTTTTCACAGCTATTATTCTGCCTGTTTCGATCATGCCCGCGTCGGTCGGCTTTATGCCGTCAAGGGCGGTCCCGGAACGGGGAAGAGCCGATTTTTGCGGGAGGTTGCCAAACGTGGGGAAGCGGGCGGCTGGCACGCGGAATACATCTATTGTTCTTCCGATCCCGATTCGCTCGACGGCGTGATCCTGACGCAAAAGGAAAGAGAGGGAATTGCCCTGCTCGACGCAACCGCACCGCACGTCTATGAGCCGAGCCGCCCGGGTTACCGCGAGGAGATCGTCAATCTCGGCGCGTTCTGGAACGGAGAACGCCTGCGCGAGGAACGGGACGCGATCGCCGCGCTGAACCGAAAAAAACAGAACGCTTACGGCAGGACGTACCGTTATCTCGCGGGTTACGGTGAAATGACCGCCACGCGCGACGAATTGGCAGCTCCGTTTCTGCGAGCCGACGCAATCGCAAACTACGCGGAAAAACTGATGAAAGACGTTCCCGAAGGAGAGACGTTTTCCGAACAGACCGCATTGATCCGATCGGTGGGAATGTGCGGAGCGGTGACGCTCGATACATTTTTTGCCGCGTCGGAAAAGCGGTATTGCGTGGAAGATTGTCGTGGAAGCGCATGGGCACTCATGGGGGCACTCTATCGGATCGCCGCAAAAAAGAAACTCAAAATCCGCGTTTCCTACGATCCCGTTTTGCCGGAAAAGATCGACGGACTGTTTCTGTCGGACGCAAAAATCTGTTTTGCGGTTTCCCATGGGGAGAAGATCCCGCTGCCGCACCGAGTTCTCAGCACGAGGCGGTTTGTGGAAACGGGGGAAATGCACGACATTCGGGGAGAATTGAACTTTGCCGAGCGGATGCGGCGAGCCATGCTGGAAGGTGCGCTCGAACAACTTGAAGAGGTGCGCAAAATCCATTTTTCCGTGGAGGACATTTATATCCGCGCCATGGATTTCGAGGCAAAAGAACGGTTTACCGAAGCGTTCTGCAAATCGCTGTTCGGAGAATAAAGCGAACGTTTGAAGGGGAGCCCGCTTTTCCTGTAAGAAAAAGCGGGCTCCCCTTCAAAGTCTTATTCTTATTCCGTCGGTTCGAGTTTCAATTTGGCAATGATCTGTCCCACCGCCGCGTCGAGGTAATCGTTTTCCATCAGCTCGATCATGCCGCGATCCACCAAAGCCGAAAGCTTCGGATCAATCGGAATGCGCGCGAGCAGATCATAGCCGAACGACTTTGCGATCTCGTCGATGTGGCTCTCGCCGAACACTTTGATCTCTTTGCCGCAATCGGGACATTTCACATAGGAGAGATTCTCTACCAGTCCCAATACGGGAATGTTCATCATCTTCGCCATGTTCGCCGCCTTGCTCACGATCATGGAAACGAGATCCTGCGGGCTCGAAACGATCACAACGCCGTCAAGCGGCATTGTCTGAAATACCGTCAGGGGCACGTCGCCCGTCCCGGGAGGGCAGTCCACGAGAAGTACGTCCGCGTTCCAAATGGTCTCCTGCCAGAATTGCTGAACGGTGCCCGAAATGAGCGATCCACGCCAAACGACGGGTTTGGTCTCGTCGCCGAGGAGCAGATTGACCGAGATTATGTCGATCCCCGTTTTGCTTGCGGCGGGGATCATGCCGTTCTGGTCGCCGTAAATTTCCACCTGTTTCAGACCGAACGCTTTGGGAATGGAAGGACCCGTAATGTCCGCGTCGAGAATGCCGACGCGGTATCCTTCGCGGCGGAGCAGAACGGCGAGCATCGCGGTCACAAGCGATTTTCCGACGCCGCCTTTCCCGCTCATCACGCCGATCACGTGTTTCACTTCACTCAACGGATTTGCGGGGAGTTTCAGACTCTCCGGTTCTTTTCTGGAAGCACAGTTGCTCGAACAGGTGGAGCAATCGTGCGTGCATTCTTCTGCCATGGTTCAAAATCTCCTTTTTCGATACTCGAAGAATATTATACACCATGCCAATCGAAAAAACAAGCCCCCGCGTTCATTTTTTGTTTTCTATTCGGAAAAGTAGTCCGGGCATTCGTCCGATTCAAAGAATTTGCAGGGGTAGACGTAGGAAATATTCGGGTTATCCCGCAGAAAAACAACGTAGAAATAATTTCCGGCAACGGAGATGTTCTCCAATCCCTGCGGCGTCAAATGATAGTCCCGACTCCATTCGTAGTGCATCCGCGTCCGCCAATCGGTCCATGAAATGTCGTGTGAAAAAGAATAGACGGTGACCTCGCACAAACCCGACCGCCCCTGCGAACGATATGTTTGGTTAACGGCGGTTCTTCTTTCCACGCTTGTCAACCGTTCGATCGAAATGTGGTAATTTCCACGGTCAATCGTGTTTGCAAATTCTTTTTTCTGCTTCCGGTTCCGGAGCTGATTTTTGACGCTCAGGTAAATCATAGCCACGACACAAACGCCGATGACCGATACCATCCCGATCACAAGAGGGTAATTGAGCGTTTCACCGGAAAGGCTGACTTCCAAAACGACAAACGCGATTCCCGCCACGATCCCGAGAATGATGAAAAGGATGGGCAGAATGCGCGGTCTGTACAGGGGAATTTGCCATATTAAATCCTGCCGGATGTGATCGGCAGTCAACTTTTCTTTTTTCATGCTTTTGCTCCCGAAAACGTCGATGATATTCGATTTCAGTATAACACGGCTCAAACGCTTTGTCAATCTTCTTTTCATGGGAAAAGTCGTTTTTTTGAGAAACATTTGCAAACCCCCTTGCAATTCGACGGGTTTTGACTTATAATATACATTGTGGAAATTTGTGCTCTTATCGGAGCAATCGGAGGTTACCAAGATGAAGAAATTGACGAAAAGCAAGCGGTTTAACGGCGTAAAAGGTCCCGTTCTCACAATCGTGATGGATGGCGTGGGACTTGCGCCCGATACCGTTTCCAACGCGGTCAAGAGCGCCTACACGCCCAACCTTGACCGACTGATGGAAAACTACCCCATGGTCGCGCTCAAAGCGCACGGAACCGCGGTTGGACTGCCGTCCGACGACGACATGGGCAACAGCGAAGTGGGACATAACGCGCTCGGCGCAGGTCAGGTGTTCGCGCAGGGAGCCAAGTTGGTTTCCAACTCCATTGAAAGCGGAAAGATGTTCGCGTCCGCCACGTGGTTGGAATTGGTCGCGAATGTCAAAGAAAATTGCGGAACGCTCCATTTTCTCGGACTGTTTTCGGATGGCAACGTCCATTCGCACATCGACCATCTCAAAGCGATGATCACGGAAGCGAAAAAGGAAGGAGTGGCGCGCGTGCGCGTCCATATTCTGCTCGACGGTCGCGACGTCGGAGAGACGTCCGCGCTTGATTATATTCTCCCGTTCGAGGCGTTCCTCGACGGCTTGCGCGCACCCGATTTCGATGTTTGCATCGCGTCGGGCGGCGGACGGATGCAGATCACCATGGATCGCTACGAAGCGAACTGGGCAATGGTCGAGGCGGGTTGGAAAACGCACGTGCTGGGCGAGGGTCGGCAGTTCGCGAGCGCGGAAGAGGCGGTCAAGACCTACCGCGAGGAACTGCACGTCATCGACCAGGATCTTCCCGCGTTTGTCATTGCAAAGGGAGGCAAGCCCGTGGGGACCGTGGAGGACGGCGACAGCGTGATTTTCTACAACTTCCGCGGCGATCGATCCATTGAAATTTCCAAGACTTTTGACGCGCCCGAAGGAGCGTTTGACAAATTCGATCGCGTCCGCGTTCCCAAAGTAAAATTCGCGGGGATGCTCGAATACGACGGCGACCTGCATATCCCGAAAAAATACCTCGTTTCGCCTCCCGAGATCACGAACACGATGGGCGAATACCTGGCGGGAACGGGGATCCCCGTGCTTGCCATGTCCGAAACGCAGAAATACGGACACGTGACCTATTTCTGGAACGGAAACAAATCCGGAAAATTCGATGAAAAACTCGAAACGTATATCGAAATTCCGTCGGACGTCGTGCCGTTTGAACAGCGCCCGTGGATGAAGTGCGCCGAGATCACCGATCAACTCATTGAGGCGCTGAAATCGGGCAAGTATAAAGTCCTGCGCGTCAATTTCCCGAACGGGGACATGGTGGGGCATACGGGTTCGCTTGCGGCAACGCGGTGTTCCATGGAAGCGCTTGACCTCCAACTCGGTCGCATTTTGCCCGTGGTGGATGAAATGGGCGGTGTTGCAATCGTCACCGCCGATCACGGAAACGCCGACGAAATGTTCGAGATGGACAAAAAGACGGGACTTCCGAAGGTGGATAAAAACGGGAAAATGAAGGCAAAGACCAGTCACACGCTCAATCCCGTCCCCTGCATCATCTATGACAATACCGCGGCAAAGGAGCATTACACCGTGAAAAAGGACGGCAAGTTCGGGCTCTCGAACGTCGCCGCCACAACGGTCAATCTTTTGGGCTATGAAGCGCCCGAAATGTGGGACGATTCCATCATCGAATTGAAATAAGAACAACGAAAGGCAGGGAAGCAACGAATGGCAACATTGGATGACGTGCGCGCGTCCTGCGAAAATTGTCAAAAATGCGCACTCGGAGCCACGCGGACGAACCTTGTGTTCGGCGTTGGCAACGGGGAAGCGCGGCTGATGTTCGTGGGAGAAGCCCCGGGCGAGCAGGAAGACCTGACAGGCGTTCCCTTTGTGGGGAAGGCGGGGCAGTTGCTCGATAAGTTCCTGTTTGCCGTGGATATTCCGCGCGAGGACGTTTACATTGCCAACATTCTGAAATGCCGCCCGCCGAAGAACCGCGACCCGCTTCCCGAGGAAGAGGACGCCTGCATCGGGTATCTGCGCGAACAGGTCAAGGCGATCCGCCCGAAAATCATCGTTTGCCTCGGGCGCATTTCCGCCATGCGGCTCATCAAGCCCGATTTCAAGATCACGGCGGAACACGGCAAGTGGTTTCAAAAGGGAGAGTATCTCATGACGGCGGTTTACCATCCCGCCGCGCTTCTGCGCGATCCCCGCAAGAAAGAGGACATGATGGAAGACATGAAAGAGATCAAGCGGAAGCTGGACGAGGGAAGCGACCGGACATGAACATTTTTCACTCCCTTGTGGGCATCATGGTCACGCTGTTTCTCCTGCTCGCGGCGGGTTTTATCAGCCGAAAAGTCGGACTTCTGAACGATACGGCGTCGAAAAACCTATCCAAACTCATCATTTGCCTCGGTCAACCCGCACTCATCATCGCGGCGCTCAACAACGCCGAGTGGAGCGAAGAACGGCTGAAAGTCGCACTTTGGTCAACGGTCATCGGCTTCGCTATGCACACCTTTTTGGGGACGGTCGCATTCCTCGTTTGTCGGGGCATGAAGAATGCCGACCACGCCAAAATATTCGAGTTCGGTCTCGTGTTTGCCAACTGCGGGTTTCTCGGCTTTCCCGTGCTGGATTCGGTGTTCGGAGAGGGCATGGGGAGCTTTATGGGCGCATTCTACGTCATCAGCTTCCACCTGTTCCTTTGGACATGGGGGATCGCGATCCTCGCGCGTGGACGGGACGACATCAAACTGACGCCGAAAAAAGCGTTTTTGAACTACGGAACGATCCCGTGTGCGATCGGGATCGCGTTCTATCTGCTCAAACCCGTGTTTGAATTGCCGGAACCCGTCGTCAAAACGCTGACGTATCTCGGCGGGCTGTGCACGCCGATCTCGCTTTTGATCGTTGGCGGACTGCTTGCCACGATCCCGCTCAAAAAGCTGTTCGGAACGCCGAGTCTCTACGTGCACAGCGCGATCAGCCTGATCGCGCTCCCCATGGTCGTTTGCCTTATCGCAAAGCTACTGCGACTGCCCGACCAATACATCCTGTTCTGCACGGTCATGGCGGGACTGCCCGCCGCGTCCACCGTCACGATGCTGGGCGAGATCCACGACATCGACCCCGCCTATGCCTCGCAGACCGTCGGCATGACCTCGCTTTTAACGACCGTCACGCTTCCCGTGGTGTTCCTTTTCGCCCAATGGGTGATCGG
>JAGAEA010000024.1 GCA_017613355.1 Clostridia bacterium | reverse complement strand
TACCGAGCCGAGAATGAGCGCGGAAAAAACGGGCAGGATCCCTGTTTCCAAGAGTACCGCCATGGAGAGAAGCATAGCGGAGAAAAATACGGTGGCGGACAATCTGACCGCTTTGATCGCTCTCATCCGGTTTACAAACGAAACAACCGAAGCAAACATACGAGCAAGTGATCCGCGCCGACCGCGTACCTTTTTTGGCTGTGCATAAATTCGACCGAAAATTCCGATTTTGGAATGATTGGAAGGGGATAATTCATAAATCTTATTCATAATTACCTCGAAAAATGTCGAAAATGGAATTTTGTGATGCTATTATATCATGCCAAAATGGATTTGTCAATAGGTTTTTTCCAAAAAAAGAAAAATTTTTTCAAAAACTCTTTACAAAACGAAAAAGATATGATATAATGATACCGTAATCGGAAATCGGAGGATGCTTTATGGAAACATACATCGATCGCATCAAGCAAATGAAAGCGGAGCGGAAGCTGACCAACGACCGCCTTTCGGAGCTTTCCGGGATCCCGCTCGGAACTTTGAGCAAGCTGATGGCGGGCATGAACGAGTCTCCCAAGCTCTCCAATATCGTTGCGATCTGCAACGCGCTGGATTGCTCGGTGGATTATATCGTCACCGGAAATCCCGAAAACACCAATAACTACACTCTTTCCACGGACGAGATCCGATTGATCGAGCAATATCGCGAGTTGGACCGTTGGGGACGCGAACTGACGGACGAGGTCGTTTCCCGCGAGAAAGACCGCGTTGCGAGCTTGCGCGGGGAGGATGCGGTCGAGGACAAACCCGCGTCCGCCGTGCGGATCCTCAAGCCGATCAAATCGGCGGGTCGCTTCGCGGGGGCGCAGGCACCCACGGGGAAGCGAACGGTCATGCTTTACGAATTGCCCGTTTCGGCGGGCGTCGGCGTCTATCTGGACGACACCCGTGCCGAGCGCGTGAGCATTCCAAACAGCGAAAAAACGGCAGAGGCGGACTATGCTTTGCGCATCAGCGGCAACAGCATGGAACCGAAATATCACAACGGCGACGTGCTGTTGGTTCAAAACACCGAATGGGTGGAGATCGGCGAGGCGGGCATCTTCCTTTTGGACGGAAGCGGTTTCTTCAAAATTTACGGCGGAGACCGCTTGATCTCGCTCAACCCCGACTACGGACCGATCCTCTTGAAGGATTTTGCCGACGTGCAGTGCAGGGGTCGTGTGATCGGTCGGTTGCGGAGAAAATAAAAAAAGGGTTGCAGCCCATGCGGCTGCAGCCCTTTTTTATTTTGTTTTTCGGAACGCGGGAAAGAAAATCGAATTTCGGCGGAACGCGGATTTTGCTGTCAAAAAAAGACGGCTTGCATAGAATGATAACGAGGAGATTTCGGGGGAACGGTTTTCCCGAACTGCTCCGATCAACAGATAAAGGAGATTTACGGTTATGGCGGAAAACAGATTCCCGAATTTGCCGCGGGAAACAGTTTGCATCGAAACCAACCGCGTATTGGATTCTTGCCGCGATCGGGACTGCTTTGAGAACGTGCGGGTCTTTCTTTCCGATTTCGGAAATGAGATTCTCGACCGCGCGGGAGCGGTCCGTGCCAAAAACGCCGAGGTTCTTTGGACAAATATCACCATTGACCCCATCGCGTTCAATCGCGGATTTTATGCCGTGAACATTCGCTTCTATGTTCGCGTGGACTGCGAAGCGTGTGTTGGAAACGGCGGTCACGGCAGTCACGGACAGTCGCAGGATTTTGAAGGGCTTGCCGTGTTGGAAAAGCGCGTGATCCTCTACGGCGGGGAAAACGGAACAATGACCTTCCGCAGCAATCAGAGCGACAGTTTCTGCTCGTTCGGAAACGCGGAGGGAAGCCGCAACGCACCGACGGCGGTGGTGGAAGTGGTTGACCCCGTTTTGCTCGGTTCTCGCGTCATGGAACGCCCCGAGCGTCCGTGCGGATGTTGCTGTTGCCACGACGGAGAGCTTCCCGAGGCACTTCTCGCAGGGCTTCAAGCTCCCGTGATTTTCGACGATGACGACAACAGAAACCGTTTTCTGACGGTTTCTCTCGGCATTTTCTCGGTCATTCGCATCGTTCGTCCCGCGCAGTATCTGATCCAGGCTTCCGAATACGCGATTCCCGAAAAGGAATGCGTTTCGGCGGAAAAGGACGATCCCTGCCACGTGTTTCGCAGCATGCCGTTCCCAATGGGCGAGTTTTCTTCGCAGGGTTACCAACCCGAGCAGCTTCGCCCCGATCGGGGACATTGCGGTTGCGGAAACTGACCCGAACGGATCCTGTCAACAACAAAAAAAGAGCCATCCCGATCGCAGTTGTGCTTGGGATGGTTCTTTTTCACGGTACTTTTCGCAAAAACACCGTATTTTCGCCTTTATGCGTCTTTTTTATTTTCCGGTTCGGGAAGCTCCTGCGGGAGCTCGGGAGCGGGAAGATCGCGCAAAAGCGTGTAGTTGCAATCTCCCGTTCCGCGGATGCAGGCGGGGGTGATCTCCACCTTTGCAATGTCGTGGCGGGATGGGATTTCGTACATCAATTTGGTCATTGCGCTTTCGAGAATCGCGCGCAGACCGCGCGCTCCCGTTCCGCGTTCGATCGCAAGATCGGCGATCGTTTGCAATGCTCCATCGGAAAAAGTAAGTTCCACGCCGTCCATTCGGAACAGCTTTTGGTATTGGCGGGTCAGGGAATTTTTGGGCTCGGTCAGAATACGGACAAGCGCTTCGCGGTCGAGATCGGAGAGCGGAACGATCATCGGGATACGTCCCACCAATTCGGGGATCATACCGAATTTGATAATGTCGTGCGGGATCACGTCGCGGAAAATGCCCGTGTCCTTCTTTTCGGCTTTGGTCAGAATTTCGCCGCCGAAACCGATGGTCGAATTGCCTTTCCGACGCTCGATGACCTGCTCCAACCCTTCAAACGCGCCGCCGCAGATAAACAAGATATTTTGTGTGTTGATCTGGATGAACTCCTGGTTCGGATGTTTTCTTCCACCCTGCGGGGGAACGTTTGCAACGGTTCCTTCCAAAATTTTCAAAAGCGCCTGCTGAACGCCCTCGCCCGAAACGTCGCGCGTGATGGAGCGGTTTTCGCTCTTGCGCGCGATTTTGTCGATCTCGTCGATATAGATGATGCCGCGTTCGGCGAGCTCCACGTCATAGTCGGCGGCTTGGATGAGGCGGAGAAGGATATTTTCCACGTCCTCACCTACATATCCCGCCTCGGTCAGCGTGGTGGCGTCCGCGATCGCGAAGGGAACCTTCATCGTGCGCGCAAGTGTTTGCGCGAGGTAGGTTTTTCCGACGCCCGTGGGACCGATCAGAAGGACGTTGCTTTTTTGCAATTCCACGTCGTCCGAAGCTTCCTGCAGTTTTTTGCCGGATTTGGAATGCGCGCCTTTTTTTCCGTCGCGCGAGAGAATGCGTTTGTAGTGGTTATAAACCGCCACGGAAAGAGCTACTTTCGCGTCATCCTGCCCGATGACGTACTGATCGAGTGACGCCTTGATCTGCGCGGGACGGGGAAGATCGTTGAGCGTGAATTTATCGAATTGATCGTTTTGCGCCTCGTTCTCGTAGATCACGCGGTTGCAAGCCTCAATGCAGAAATCGCAGAGGTATGCGCCTGTGGGAGCGGGAATCAGGAAATTGACCTGCCGCTCGTTTCTTCCGCAAAAGGAGCAATGGCGCAGACCTTTTCCGTTGTTATTTGAATTTGCCATGATCTTTCCATGACTCCTTTCCGTAAATTTCGGGTTAGGCAATGCCGCGCAAGTGCCTTAAAATTATCTGTTTATCTGTGCGTGAGGATCTGGTCGATCAAACCGTAATCGAGCGCTTGCTGTGCGGTCATATAGTTGTCGCGGTCGGTGTCCTTTTCGATAATCTCGATCGGCTTGCCCGTGTTCGAGGCGAGGATCTCATTGAGTGTGCGCTTGATGCGGAGAATCTGCTCGGCTTGGATCTGAATGTCGGTTGCCTGACCCTTCGCGCCTCCCAAAGGTTGATGGATCATGATTTCACTATGGGGAAGCGCGATCCGCTTTCCCTTGGCGCCGGAGGAGAGCAGGAACGCGCCCATGCTCGCCGCCATGCCGATACAAATGGTGGAAACGTCGCATTTGATGAACTGCATCGTGTCATAAATCGCCATGCCCGCCGTCACGGAACCGCCTGGGGAGTTGATATAAAAGGAAATGTCCTTGTCGGGATCCTGCGCTTCGAGGAAGAGCATTTGCGCCACAACAAGCGACGCGGTCACGTCGTTGACCTCGTCGGAGAGGAAAACAATGCGGTCGTTGAGCAGTCTGGAAAAAATGTCGTAGGATCGCTCGCCGCGGTTCGTTTGTTCAATGACCATCGGTACGAGCGCATTTTTTGCGTTGTTTTGAAGATCAAACATTGGTTTGGTTTCCTTTCTGTGTGATTTTGTGAAAAACGGGAGCCGAAAACAGCAAAATGACCGTTCCGGCTCCGTTCCGACCGTTGTTTACGCCTTGATGACTGCCTGTTCCTTGACAAGCTCCATCGCCTTTTTGACTTTCATATCCTCGGCGATCGAGTCCTCCGGGACCATTTCGCGAACCTTATCGGGTTCCATTCCGTAGGAATCGGCGATCCGCTTGATCTCCTCGTCGATGTCCTTCTTGGTCACCTTGACTTTTTCGAGCTTTGCGATCTTTTCGAGCGCCAAGCGGAGCTTGACCTGCTTTTCCGCTTGCGGACGAAGCTGTTCGCGCAGTT
This sequence comes from Clostridia bacterium, assembly GCA_017613355.1. Lineage (GTDB taxonomy): Bacteria > Bacillota > Clostridia > Oscillospirales > CAG-272 > UMGS1865. The sequence goes on along the minus strand of JAGAEA010000024.1, from coordinate 33,952 downwards.
TTTCAACGTTCATGCCGGTATACTTGAAGTAAGTATCCAGATCAAGTCCCTGCATCCGCAAACGATTTTCGTAGTCGCGGACGAAATTGTCGGTCTCGGCTGCGAACATCGCTTCCGGAATATCCGCTTTCAGTTTTTCAATGAGCCGATCGAGGATCTGTTCCTCGAATTTGCTGTCCGCCTCGGTTTCGTGTCTCTTTTCGATTTTTGCCTTCACGTCGGCGCGGTATTCAGCCATCGTATCGAATTCGGAAACGTCCTTGGCAAAATCGTCGTCGAGATCGGGGAGTTCGATGTGGCGGATCTTGTGGATCACGGTTTTGAACACGGCGGCTTTGCCGGCGAGCTCTTTTGCGTGGTAATCTTCGGGGAAGGTGACGTTGACGTCGAACGGCTCTTCGACTTTATGTCCCGCGACCTGTTCCTCGAAACCGGGGATAAAACTGCCGGAGCCTAATTTAAGCGGGTATTTTTCGCCTTTTCCACCCTCGAACGGAACGCCGTCCACGGAGCCTTCGTAGTCGATTTCGCAAATGTCGCCGATCGTGCTCTCACCGTCGGTGATCTCGGTCTCTCTCGAATTGCGCTCGCGAACGGTAGCGATCTCGGCGTCGATCTCTTCGTCGGTTACGGGTGCGACCGTTTTCTCCGCCTCGATCCCGATGTAGTCCTCGATTTTAACGTCGGGTTTCACAGACACTTTCGCGGTGAATACCACGCCGTTTTCCGCGTCGTCAACCGATTTGACGTCGAAGTCGGGATTGCCGACCACCTGCAATTTGCTTTCTTTCAAAGCGTCTTCCCAAGCAACGGGGAGCACTTCGTTGAACGCGTCCTCATAGAAAAATCCTTTTCCGTACATTTTTTCGATCACGGAACGGGGAGCTTTTCCGCGGCGGAAGCCCGGAACGGTGATTTTTGCCGCCTGTTTGCGGTAGGCGTTGGAAACCGCCTTTGCGAACGTTTCCTTGTCGACCGAGAATTCGACCGTGTAAACGTTCTTCTCGCCCTTGGATTTTTCGGATTTGATCAAACTCATTTTTTTACATCCTCCAGAAGTTAAGTACATACAGACTATATTTTACCTTTTTTTCCGCGGTTTGTCAATCCCTTTTTGAAGAAAAAGCGCGGAATTGAAAAGGATTTTTGAGAATTTTACGTTGGGAAAACGGGGATCGGCGCAAAATTGAGGTAATCCGCGGCGCAGATCACGAAGTCGATCTCCTCGAAGCGGTTTTTCGGCGATGCATAATAGGCGCCGTGAATGTGACCGAAATAGCAGGTGCGGACGCAGAACTCATGCAGAACGTCCACGATTTCCCGACAAACAAACCCGTTCCAAACGGGCGGAAAATGCAGAAAAGGGACAACGGGAAGCCCACGCCCGTCCGCGTCGCGCAAGCGGACTGCCTCGGAAAGGCTCATCCGCAAGCGGAGCACTTCGCGGTTCACGATTTTCGCGTAGTCCACCTCGTCCTTGGTGTTCTGCTGTTTTTCCTCAACAAACCAACCGCGCGTGCCGCACACCACGCAGGTATCGGTCAGATAGGCGTTGTTGTAAAGGATATGCAGACTGTCGAGCCCGTGTTCTTTCCAGAAAGTCTCGACCTTCGAGCGGGTGGAGAACCAGAAATCGTGGTTTCCTTTCCCGACGAGTTTGCGGCCGTTGAGGGCATGGAGATAGCGGAAATCGTCCAGCGAGTCTTCAAGCCGCAGCGCCCAGGAAATGTCGCCCGGGAGAACCACGGTGTCGTCGGGCTCTACCACGGCGTTCCAGTTCCGCCGCAGCTTTTCCATGTGGTTTGTCCAACGCGAACCGAAGATCTCCATGGATTTGGAGCGGTCGGACGACAAATGCAGATCGGCGATCACGTAAAGCGCCATCGGGGAAACATCTCCTTTCGTTTTTTTTTTGACGGATTGTGAATAAAGAGCGGTCATGCGGGAAAGTATTTATGCAAGGGCGGGTTTCGTTTGTTTCGCACTTGCCCCAACAGAAATCAAGCAAGGGAGAAAGAGAACATGGAAAATTATTCGAGCCAACAGGGACACGGAAGCGAGAAGAAGCATTGCAGGATCGAGGGGATCCGCTGCAACGTGGAAAACTGCTACTACCATGACGAAAAGACCCACTGCATGGCAGGGGAGATCTCGGTGGGACCCGATTGCGCACATTGCTCGGACGAGACCGTTTGTTCCACCTTCAAGCCGAAAGCGGAAGGCTGACTTGAATTTGAAAAAAGCGGCACAGTCAAAACGGCTGTGCCGCTTTTTTGCGGTATTTTGCAGTATTTTTGCGGTACTTTTTGAAAAAACGACTTTCCGAGAAAAGTTATTTTGCAAAATTCAGCACGACTTTCGGCATTTCCGTCCGTTCGCACACATCGCGGAAACGAACGGTTCTGGATGCAAGTCCGGCAAGCGGATACGGAATTTCAACGCCGGTGCGTGCCGCAAGTTCGTCAAGCGCTTCGAGATCGCCCGAGGGATCGCATCCGAAAACAGCGCGGTAAACGTTGTTCGCAAACTTATAGGGGCTTGCGGTGGAGTCCACAACAAGGGGAAGACGGTCGCCGGTTTCGGCAAGATATTGCCCTGCGGCGTGGAGCGCCACGGCGGTATGCGGGTCGGAAAGATATCCGTCTTTTTCCCAATATTCGCGGATCGTTGCGGCAGTTGCGGCTTCATCGGCAAAATATCCCGCGAAATCGCGGCGGATCGCGGCGAGAATTTCGGGTTCGACCGCGTAGCGACCCGTTTCGCGGAGTTGCTTCATGTAGGACGCCGTTTTTTTCGGTCCCGCCACGAACCACAACAGACGTTCGAGATTGCTCGAAATGAGAATGTCCATGGAAGGGGACATGGTCAAATAGAAATGGCGGTTGCGGTCGTAAACGCCCGTGGAGAGGAAGTCGGTCAGGATATTGTTGGAGTTGGAAGCGCAAATCATTTTTCGGATCGGAAGCCCCATGCGCTTGGCAAGGTAGGCGGCGAAAATGTTGCCGAAATTGCCCGTTGGAACGCAAACGTTAAAAGGCTCTCCGAGCGCGCGTTTACCCGAATTGATGAGGTCGCAGTACGCCGAAACGTAATAGACGATCTGCGGTGCGAGACGCCCCCAGTTGATCGAGTTCGCGCTGGACAGGAAATACCCCTTTTCATTCAGCTTTTCGGCAATCTCTTTGTTACCGAAAATCTCTTTCACGCCGTTTTGCGCGTCGTCGAAGTTCCCGCGAATGGCGCAAACTTTCAGATTTTCGCCGAGTTGCGTCGCCATTTGGAGCTTTTGCACGCGGCTGACACCGTCCACGGGGTAAAAGACGATCATTTTGATCTGCGGAATGTCGCGGTAGCCTTCGAGAGCCGCTTTGCCCGTGTCTCCCGAGGTGGCGACGAGGATGAGCGCCGTTCGCTCCTCGCCCGTTTTTTTCAGCGCGCGGGAGAGCAGGCGGGGCATGATCTGCAAAGCCATGTCCTTGAAGGCGGCGGTGGGGCCGTGCCAAAGCTCCATGATCTCGATGGGCGCGCGCGTTGAGACCAACGGCGCGGTGCCGCCGACGAACGACGAGTTGCCGTATGCCGCGTGGCAGTCGTTCAAAAGTTCCTCTTCGGTGTAATCCGTCAAAAACAGGGAAAGAATACGCGCGGCGCGTTCCGGATAGGACATTTTGCAAAGGGCGGAAATGTCGGTTTCCGAGAGCGCGGGAAGCGTTTCGGGGACGAAAAGACCGCCGTCCGAGGCGAGTCCTTGTTTGATGGCTTGTGCGGCGGAAACGGGCGCGCCCGTTCCGCGGGTACTGATGTAATTCATGTCGGGTCTCCTTGTGCTTTTATGTAATCAAGTATCGTTTGGCAAAAGCGTACGCATTTTCGTAGAACAATGCGCGAATAAGAGTTTCGGGATAGTTCCGCGCGAGCAGAAGCTCGGCAAGGTCGGGCAGGTCTGCAACCGTTCGGAGTTCGGGCGGAAGCTCGGCGCCGTCCCAATCGCCGCCGAGGCAGAGCGCGTGCTCCGCGCCAAGCGCGAGAAAATGCTCGATGTGGGGAAGCAGATCGGAAAGATGGGCATGACCGCCCTTCCGCAGAAAGGCGGTATAGAGGTTCAAGCCGATCACGCCGCCGGCGGACAGGATTTTTCCGATCTGCGCGTCCGAAAGGTTCCTCGAAACGGGGCAGACGGCGCTTGCGTTGGAATGGGACGCGATCACGGGGCGACCTTGTTTTGCGGCAAGCTCGAAGATTTCCTCCGCCGAACGGATCGAGGCGTGGGAAATGTCGGGGATCATGCCAAGCGAGATCGCGCGCCCGATCGCGCGTTTTCCGAAGTCGGTCAACCCGACGTCCGTATCGTGCGAACCGCCGATGCAGGTTTCGCCTGCCCAAAGCGGGGTCAGAACGCGAATCCCGAGACGGAAGGCTTCGTCCACGCGATCGATCTTTCCTGCGAAAATGCGCGCGTCCTCGATTCCGAAGAGCAGGGCGGTTTTCGTTTCGCGGGTGGGGCAAGCCGTGACGCAGATCGCATCCCCCGAAAGAACGGCGGGGTCGCGGAGCAGATTTTCACGTAGCTGTTTCATGCGTTTCCAGCCCGCTTCGTCATCGAGACGATGATCCGTCCAGAACGCCATAACTTGCACGTAATGCTCGAATTTCTCGGTACTTTCCAATGAAATTGCGAGATTATTGCGGGAAAGCGCCTGCTTTTTTTCGAACATTTCACAAGCGGTGTCGCAATGCAGATCGAATAAAGAAAGCTCCATGCGGCTTCTCCTTTCGGTCAGTACGCGGCGGGAAGATGACGGATGCGCTCGACTTTGCCGTCCACGATCCATACTTCGACCACGTCCATGCGAGGGCGCTTTCGGGTCGGATGTTCTCGCAGATAACGTGCCGCCGCTGCGCGAGTGAAGCGGATCTTTTCGGCGTCCACGGCGTGCGCGGGCGGAATGCCGTTTGAAAGCTCTTCGGCGCGATAGGAACGGGTTTTGACCTCTACGAACGCGATCCACCGAAGCGAGACAGCGATCAGGTCGATCTCGTATTTTCCCGCATGGTAGTTCCGTTCTTTGATCCAATAGCCGTGGCGCATGAGATAGCGCGCGGCTTTGCGCTCGCCGAAATCACCGATTTTCTTGGTGGTTCCGGCTTTCTTATTGTTTGCCATGCGCTTCCTCGTTGAGAAAACGGACAAACAGTTTTCGATGAATGGGGGAAGGACCGTACTGCCGAAGCGCGTCCATGTGCGCTTTGGTACCGTAGCCCTTGTGCTTGGCGATCCCATATTGCGGATAGGCGCGGTCAAGTGCTTCGCAAAGACGGTCGCGGTGCACCTTTGCCAAGATCGATGCCGCCGCGATGCTCGGAGAGATCGCGTCGCCGTGGATGACCGCGCGGGCGGGGATGGGGAAGCCGCGGGCGATGTTGCCGTCGATCAAAGCATAGTCGGCGGGAATTTGCAATCCCGCAACGGCACGGTGCATGGCAAGCAGATCGGCTTCGAGAATGTTCAGTCGGTCGATCTCTTCCACACTCGCTTCGGCAATGCACCACGCAAGCGCGGACTTTTTGATGACTTCAAAGAGCGCTTCACGCTTTTTCGGCGTGAGTTTTTTGGAGTCGTTCAAACCTTCAACGGAAACGTCGGACGGCAGAATGACCGCCGCAGCCACAACGGGACCGCAAAGCGGACCGCGACCCGCTTCGTCCACGCCGCAAATCGCTTGATAACCCGCCGCGCGGAGCTCTTCTTCAATGGTTTGTTTCAAGGCTTCCGACATCGGAGACACCCCCTGCGGTTTCGATTTGATCCAGCGTGATCCTGCCGATTTTCGCGGCGCGGAATTCGTCGAGCAGGACGGCGGCGGTTCGCTCGGTGTCGATCTCGCCGCCACCAAGCAAAAAGCCGCGTTTTTTTCCGATTTTCAGGAACAAATCAAAGTCGGAAAGCTCCATGTCGGCTTCCGTGAGTTTATAGCGCGCGGCAAGCAGGTCGGGGTAGGTCTTTTTCAGCCTGCCGCAGAGCAGAGCGGCAAGACTTTCGGTGTCCAGAATGTCGTCCTTGATCGCGCCCGTGAGCGCGAGATTTTCACCGACGCGCTGATCCTCGAATTTCGGCCAGAGAATACCCGGCATATCTAAAAGGTCGACGCCGATATTCGTCGGCACCCATTGTTTGTCGCGTGTGACGCCGGGGCGATCCTCCACGCGCGTTTTTTTGTTGCCCGAAATGCGGTTGATGAGCGAGGATTTGCCCACGTTCGGGATGCCAAGCACCATGGCGCGCACGCGCCTGCCCGACATTCCTTTATCCGCATAGCGATCAAGCTTTTCGGAAAGAATGGTTTTGATCGACGGTTGGAGACGGTTCAATCCTTCGCCCGTAACGCAGTCGGTCAGGAGCGGGAGCGTTTCCGCGCCCGAGAAACGGCGAAGCCAAAGACGGTTTTGCGAAGCGTCCGCGAGCGACGCCTTGTTGAGCAGCAGCAAAGTCGGCTTTCCTACGGTCAGACGGGTGATTTCGGGGTTCCGCGAGGAAGAGGGAATGCGCGCGTCGAGAAGCTCGATCACAAGATCGACGTTTTTGAGGTTCTCGGCGATCATGCGGCGGGTTTTCGCCATGTGCCCCGGGAACCATTGGATGCTTTCAAACGCCATTTCGGCTCCTTTCTTTCAGCGAAACACCGTAAACGGCGACAGCCGGAGCATTACGCCACCGAGAACGCACCGCTCATCCACAAACCCGACGTCGGGATTGCGGCTGTCCCTGGAATTGTTGCGATTGTCTCCCATCACAAATATACTGCCTTCTGGCACTGTGGCGTGGAAAATACCCGTTTGGGTATCAAAATGATCGAAAAAGAGACCGTAAGTGGAATAAGTGTTTGTAATCACTCCCGTCGAACGGTCTTTCAGAACCTTGTGGGTGTCCTCGTAAACAACGCCGTCCACGGTGATGGTATTGGTGTTCGTGTCGATCACCACTTCCTGACCGCCCACGGCGATCACGCGCTTGACAAGCGTTTTTTCCAATCCGTGCGCGGGATCGGTCAGGTGGAACACGACGATATCGTCCTGCTTCGGCGTGTAGAACGCGGAGCGGAGCAGGAGCATTTGATTTTCTTTGAGGGTGTTTTCCATGGAATGACCGTCCACGCGGCAGATGCGGAATAAAAACGTGAACGTGACCATGACGATAAACACCGACCACGCGAACAGCTCCACATACTCGAAGATGACGACGGAGAGAGGACGGCGCGGGTCTTTTTCGGGCGTGCCGTTCGGTTGTTGTTCCGTTTGGTTGATCATCGGTTGTTCGTTCATGTCAGATACTCCTTTCGGGGTTCAGCAAAAACTCCATCAAGCGATATCCTTCGGGGATGTAGAAACGCTTTGCGGCGGCGGTCTCCTCGTTGAAAGTCGCAACGCCGTCTCTCGCTTTGTCCGAAGAATAAATGAAGAACGGGACGGGGTCGATCGTATGCGTCCGCAAGCGGATGGGCGTGGGATGGTCGGGAAGGACCATGACGCGGAAATCTTCGCCGCACGACGCAAGATAGTCGTAAACGGGTTTGAGGATTTCTCCGTCGATCTTTTCCACGGAAAGGATTTTGTTTTCCAGTTCGGCGCGGTGACCGCATTCGTCGGGGGCTTCCACGTGGATATAAACATAGTCATAGCCGTCGCGGAACGCGCCGATGGCGGCTTCCGCCTTGCCGCGGTAGTTGGTGCGGACGTTGCCCGTGGCGCCCTCTACGTCGATGGACTTCATCCCAGCGCAAAGACCGATTCCCTTGATAAGATCAACCGCCGAGATCACGGCGCCGTCAAGCCCCCATTTTTCCTTGAAATTGGGCATTTGCGGCTTTTTCCCGGGGCTCCAGAGCCATGCCGAGTTTGCGGGCTTGAGCCCGCGCGCGCGGCGCGCCTCGTTCACGGGGTGATGGTTGAGAATTTCAAAACTGTCGCGCATGAGGCGATAGAATTCCTCGCCGCCGTTTTCCTTTTTGGGTAGGTATTCGCCAATGCGCTTTCCGAGAATGTCATGCGGGCGCATAAAAGGATATTTGTCGTCGCCGTTTTTCCAGATCAGGCAGTGGCGGTAGCTCACACCCGTGTAGAATTTGCGGACGTCGTTTCCGAGCTTTTCCTGCAAAGCGGCGATCAGCTCGGCGGCTTCGGGCGTGGTGATCTCGTCGGCGCTGTGGTCGAGGATGATCTTGTTGTCGTAGTCGCCGTCGTCGGAGAGGGTCACAACGTTGCAGCGATAAGCGGTTTCGTCGGGTTGCATTTCGATCCCCATGCTCACGGCTTCGAGCGGGGAACGCCCTTTGGAATAAACGCGCGGATTGAAGGAAAGGATCGCCATGTTCGCGGTGTCGCTTTCGGGAACCATACCTTCGGGAACGTTGGAGACCGTTCCCACGAGCGATTGCGACGCGAGATGGTCCATCATGGGTTTGTTTGCCGCTTCCATGGGGGTACGGTTGCCGATGGACGCGATTTTTTCGTCCGCCATGCCGTCCGGGATCAGAACAAGATATTTCATAAAGATTTTGCCTCCGTTGGGAACCGTGCGGAAAGTTGATCCGCACAAACGCTATATCAATGGTATATTATATCATAACTTAAAGGAAACTACAAGAAGATTTTTAAAACTTTTTCGAAAAACTTGAAATATTTGGAAAAACATGATAAAATATAGACAAAGGGTCGGTTTCGGAAAAAAATTGGAAAAAATAAAAATTTTTTTCAAAAAACTATTGACAATCACGCGATTAGGTGATATAATCAAATCACAATAAGAAAGGAGGGCAAAATTTTCCCATGAAAGACTTTCTGATCCAACACGGAGCGTTCCTCTTCTGGATGGCGGTTGCCATCGTTTCGCTGATCATCGAAGCGTTGACGACGGAACTGGTGTCCTGCTGGTTTGCTCCAAGCGCGATCGTATCCATGATCCTTTCGGGGTTTGTGGACATCTTCTGGGTTCAGTTGCTTGTGTTCCTCGTTCTTTCCGTACTTCTTCTGGCGTTTGCGAGAAGGCTTGTGAAAAAGCGTCTTGCCGCCAAAGGGGAGACCTCGCTCAATGCCGACAGCCTGATCGGTCAAACCGGCATTGTGCAGGAAGCGGTGAATAACATCGCCGAAACGGGAAGCGTGAAGATCCGCGGCTTGATCTGGTCGGCGCGCGCTTTCGATGACGCGGAGATCCCTGCGGGAACGGTGGTGATCGTTCGGGAAATTCACGGCGTCAAGCTCATTTGCGAACCCAATTCGCAAGAAACAGAAATCAAAAACGAAAAGGAGTAATGTACCATGCCTTATCAAGTTATCATCCCGATTATTGTCGTTGTATCTGCCTTGTTGGCACTTGTCATTGCCAACCTGAAAATCGTTCCGCAGTCGCAGGCGTTCGTCATCGAGCGGCTCGGAGCGTACAGCCAAACGTGGAAAACGGGTATCCACTGGAAGATCCCGTTCATTGAACGGATCGCCAAGCGGATCAACCTCATGGAGCAGGTCGCGGACTTTCCGCCCCAGCCCGTGATCACGAAAGATAACGTTCGTATGCAGATCGACACGGTCGTGTTCTTCCAGATCACCGATTGCAAACTCTATGCCTATGGTCATACAATGCCGATGACCGCGATCGAGAACCTGACCGCGACCACGCTTCGTAACATCATCGGTGAACTGGAACTCGACAACACGCTGACTTCGCGCGACATCATCAATACCAAAATGCGTTCGATCCTCGACGAAGCCACCGACCCGTGGGGAATCAAGGTCAACCGCGTGGAATTGAAGAACATCATTCCGCCGAAGGAAATTCAGGACGCGATGGAGAAGCAGATGAAAGCCGAGCGCGAACGCCGCGAAGCAATCCTGCGCGCCGAAGGCGAAAAGAACTCCACGATCCTTGTGGCGCAAGGTAAGAAAGAATCCATGATCCTGCAAGCCGAAGCCGAAAAGCAATCCCAAATCCTCAAAGCCGAAGCGAACAAGGAAGCCAAGATCCGCGAGGCGGAAGGCGAAGCCGAGGCGATCCTCGCCATTCAGAAGGCGACTGCCGACGGTATCCGCATGATCAACGAAGCCGATCCGAGCGAGAGCATGATCGCTTTGCGGAGCCTCCAAGCGTTTGAGAAAGCGGCGGACGGTCAGGCGACCAAGATCATCATCCCTTCCGAAATCCAGAATATCACTTCTTTGGTCGCCGGTGTCAAAGAAGCGGCGAGCGAAACAGGGAAAAAGACCGGTAAATAATCGAAAATAAGTGCAAGAAAAAGGGTATCCCGTGTTGATATCCGGTCAAGGTGTTTTCCGAACAGCAGAAAAACGATCCTACCGGAGCGATCGCGTCGGATACCCTTTCGTCAAGTTTGAGGAAAAACGTTCCGCGAGGGGGAGAGCATGACAAAGAAAGAACGAGGAAAGACAAAACGATTTTGGTATCGGCTGTTCATATCCGTGCTTACATGGGGCATTTTCTTTCTTTCGTCCGTCCTTTTGATGAAGGCAATGGATTTGACTATGCGGAGCGACGGATTGTTTTCTCCGCTTTTTCGGGTTTGCGTCAAATCGGGAATCCTGATTTTTTGGTTCTTTTCTCTGACAAGAACCTTAATGGCATACGATTTTGTTTATCTTTCGCGCTATCGGGTTCGTGAAACCGAAAAAAGAACGGAACGATTGTCTTTGATTTTTGGAAATTCGGATTTTTGGATGGAAATTTTCCTTTTCGGCGTAGCCTTGCAAGTCGTGCCGCGATTGGGACCGTTCGGCTTTCTGGTTCGGTTTTGGGAAGAGTCGGTGGGTGTTTTACCGCTTGATCTGACAGGCGGATTTCTCGCGATAACGATTTTGCCCGTCTTTTTGATCGTTCTGCTTTTCTCGCATTTGTCGGCGCAGAAATACATATCGGGATTTGATGACCCGTATCTTTCCGCTTTGGAGGGAGAGGGTCGGAAGCAGAAGAAACAAGCGTTCGTTGAGATACTTCAATTGGCGGCGATCTATTTTATCGGTACCCTGATTGTCCCGCTCGTGCTTCCTTTCATTATGACAATGGTCAAAATGCTGGGAAAAACCCCCGTTTTGATTTTCTTTTTGATCTTACTGTTATCGCTTGCGGGATTTCGTTATATCCGTGCATTTTTGAAAAGAAGATCGTTCCAAAAAAATCTTTTAAATTTCTGCAAAGAAAAAAGGATTCGATTGGAAATGCACCGCGGCTTTTTCCGATCGATCGTTTCTATGTCGAAAGCCTATGATTTTTCGGTTTTCATCGACGAGGAGCGGTATGACTGCAAAATGATCTCGTCGCCGCGGAAATACAGCCCGGTTTTCTTTGAGGAAAACGGGAATTTGATCCGAACGCGAACGATTCAGCTCAACAAGTATTTGGTGCTGTTTCATTCGGTTACCGTTCAAACTTTCAAATTCTCATCCGAGGGGAAAAAGGTTATTATTCTGAACCCGACTCCGCATCTGATTTATCTGTTTAACGGGGTGAAAAAAACGATTGCGGATACGGGCGAGCGCATCGGAGAATACGTTGTTTTCACGGGATCCGGTTTTTTGAATGCGCTGGATCGTAATTGCCTCCGACAATTCTTTCGGCAAAAATAGTTTTCATCCTTTTTTACTTCCATATAATGGTTCTCTGACAATTGAATAAAAAACTTTCATCATCGTCAATACTTTCTTTGAAAACCATTCAAGGAGCAAAGAATGTATCGGAACAAGGTGGAGATATGCGGGATCAATACGTCTCAAATCAAGGTCCTTTCCGAAGAGGAAAAGACCGATCTTTTGCGGCGCGCGAGAGAGGGAGACGAAACCGCGCGGCGGGATTTGATCTATGGAAATCTGCGCCTTGTTCTTTCCATTGTTCAGCGCTTTTCGGGGCGGCGGGAGAGTATGGACGACCTTTTTCAGGTGGGCTGTATCGGACTTGTGAAAGCGGTGGATCACTTCAATATCGAAATGGACGTTCGGTTTTCCACCTATGCCGTTCCCATGATCATCGGGGAGATCCGACGTTATCTGCGCGATAACAACGCCATTCGCATCAGCCGTTCGGTAAGAGAGTTGGCATACCGCTCTTTGCAGGCGCGGGAGGAGTTGATCGCCGTCAAGGAGCGGGAACCGACCGTGGAGGAGATTGCCGAGCGTCTCGGGGAAAAGCGGGAAGCGGTTTTGCACGCCATGGAAGCGATCGTGGAACCCATTTCGCTTTACGAACCCGTTTACAATGACAACGGTGACGCACTTTATCTCATGGATCAGCTTTCGGACACAAGCAACGGCGACGAAACGTGGCTGGAAAACATGGTACTGCGCGAAGCGGTGGACAGGCTCTCCGAGCGGGAGAAAAAGATCATCCGACTTCGGTTTTACGGCAACAAAACGCAAATGGAGATCGCGGGGGAGATCGGTATTTCGCAAGCGCAGGTTTCCCGCCTTGAAAAAGCCGCGCTCGAAAAGATACGGAAACAACTTTGAATTTTCAGCGAACAAATGCAACGGCGACCGCCCGTATCGGGCGGTCGCCGTTCTGCTGTTTGGAACTCATTATTTGTGCTTTGTTTTGATTTATCGTAAGTTTTCCGCTTCTTCAAGCCACGCGGCGGCGGAAGCGTCGCTGGGCATCCGCCAATCTCCGCGCGGAGAAAGGGCAATGGAACCGACCTTCGGACCGTCTGGCAGGCAGGAACGCTTGAACTGTTGCGAGAAGAAACGGCGAAGAAAGACGACCAGCCATTTTTTCAGAATATCCCGTGAATAAATGTCACCGAGGGCGTAGGTTGCCAATCGGAACAGTTTTTCGGGGCGGAACCCGAAACGGACGAAATAATACAGATAAAAGTCGTGGATTTCGTAGGGACCCACCAAATCCTCGGTTTTTTGCGCGATCTCGCCGTTTTCGTCCGCGGGGAGCAACTCGGGGGAAACGGGGGTTGCGAGAACATCCCGCAAAGCCGCCGCCAGCTTGTTTTCTCCGCGTTTTTCGGCGGTGTCGGCATAGTATGCCACGATGTGGCGAACCAACGTTTTCGGCACCGAGGCGTTCACGCCGTACATCGACATATGGTCGCCGTTGTAGGTCGCCCAACCGAGCGCAAGTTCGGAGAGGTCTCCTGTACCGACCACAAGTCCGTCGCAGTCATTTGCAATATCCATCAGAACCTGCGTCCGCTCGCGTGCTTGGCAGTTCTCATAAGCGACGTTCCTGTTTTCGGGATCATGACCGATGTCCTTAAAGTGCTGCATGACCGATTTGCGGATGTCAACGGTGCGGAAATCGACGCCAAGCTCCTTGCAGAGCACGGTCGCGTTGTTCTTGGTGCGTTTGGTCGTGCCGAAACAGGGCATCGTCACGGCGATCACGTCGCGGCGCGGAAGGTTCAGCGCATCCGTGGCGCGCACCGCCACGAGCAGGGCAAGGGTGGAATCCAAGCCGCCCGAAATGCCGACGACGATCTTTTTCGCACGGGCACATTCGATCCGCTTTTGCAGTCCGTGCGCTTGAATGGAAAGAATGGTCTCGCAGCGCTTCGCGCGTTCACCGCCGTCGGTGGGAACGAACGGGTGTGGATCGACAAAGCGGGTCAAAGCAGTGTCGGAAGCGGGAAGAGAAAACGGAATTTCGCGGTACTTTTCGCAAAAAGTTGCCGTAAATGTGTTCAAACGAAGTCGCTCATGCACAAGACGCTCAACGTCGATTTCGGAAATCAGAAGTTCGGTTTCGTCGGCAAAAGGCGCGCGTTCGGCAAGCATGGTTCCGTTCTCCGCGATCATCCCGTGCCCGCCGAAAACCACGTCGGTCGTCGATTCGCCGTTCCCGCAGGAAGCGTAAACGTAGGCGCCCGCGATGCGAGCGGATTGAACGGTGACGAGCGAACGGCGATATTCGGTCTTTCCGATCGTTTCGTTGGAAGCGGAAGGGCAGCAGATGAGAACGGCACCCGCCGCCGCGTGTGCGGAGGAAGGAGGAACCGTGACCCATAGATCCTCGCAAAGTTCCACGGCAAATTTCAGCGCGGGAACCTCGCGGCAGGAGAAAAGCAGTTCCGCACCGAACGGAATGTCGCCGAGCGCACCGAGGGAGATTACGGAGGGAGTTCCTGCATAACCCGTGAACCAGCGTTTCTCGTAGTATTCGCCATAGTTGGGGATATGCGTTTTCGGAACGATCCCGAGCAGTTTGCCGGCTTGGCAAACAGCGGCACAGTTATAAAGCTTCCCGTGCACCGCGAGGGGAAGCCCCACGACCGACACGACCGAAGTCCCGCGTGTTTCGCGCAGGAAGCGCAAAAGCTCGTTTTGCACGGATGAAAGGAGTGTGTCGTTTTGGAAAAGGTCTGCGCAGGTATAGCCCGTGAGGTTCAGCTCGGGGAATACGAGAATTTTCACCGCCGAACGTTCCGCTTCGCCGCAGAGACGGATCGCCTCGTCGGCATTGTGTTTCGGGTCGGCGACCCGAACGCGCGGAAACGCCGCCGCCACTTTCACAAATCCGTTTTTCATAATGGTTGATCCTTTCCGACATCGGATGATTTTCGAGGGAATATCTTTCTTCATTATAGCTTTTTTTTGCCCGAAAAACAAGCCTTTTTCCGAAAAAAACAATCTTTTTTCCGAAAAAATGCCATTTTTGAAAAGAAGCATTGCATTTTGCGGCGGTTTGTGGTACAATATGTTCCAACAGAAATTCTTTTTCGGAGGCAGATGATGAAGGATTTATCGCGCAACCTGACCATGCTCTGCGATTTCTATGAGCTGACCATGAGCAACGGCTATTTTGCAAAGGGAATGCAGGATAAAATCGTCTATTTCGATGTTTTTTACCGTGATAATCCCGATAACGGCGGTTTTGCCGTCGTTGCGGGGTTGGAACAGGTGGTGGAATACATCAACAACCTGCATTTCGACGAGGAGGACATCGCCTTTCTGCGGAGCAAAAAATGCTTTTCGGAAGAGTTTCTCGCCTATCTTCGGAGTTTTCGGTTCACGGGCGACATCTGGGCGGTGCCCGAGGGAACGGTGGTGTTCCCGGGCGAACCGCTCCTGACCGTTCGCGCCCGCACGGTGGAAGCGCAGTTTATCGAAACATACGTGCTGATGATCATTAACCATCAGTCGTTGATCGCCACGAAAGCGGCGCGTCTTACCCGTGCGGCAAAGGGCAGAGCGATCAGCGAATTCGGTTCCCGCCGCGCGCACGGAGCCGACGCGGCGATTCTCGGCGCGCGCGCCGCGTATATCGGCGGCTGCGGAGCCACCGCCTGCACGATCACGGACGAAGCTTTCGGCGTTCCCGCAACGGGTACGATGGCGCATTCGTGGGTGCAGATGTTCGACTCCGAATACGAAGCGTTCAAGGCGTATTGCGAGATCTATCCGAACAACGCCACGCTGTTGGTCGATACCTACAATGTGGTCGAATCGGGCATTCCGAACGCGATCAAAGCGTTCAACGAAGTTCTCAAACCCCGCGGGATCACCAAATGCGGGATCCGCATCGATTCGGGCGACATCACCTATCTGACCGTTAAAGTCCGCAAAATGCTGGACGACGCGGGATGGAAGGATTGCAAGATCGTCATTTCCAATTCGCTCGACGAATATCTCATTCGCGAATTGATCCGTCAGGGGGCGTGCGTGGACGCGTTCGGAGTCGGGGAACGGCTCATCACGGCGAAAAGCGACCCCGTATTCGGCGGCGTTTACAAACTGTGCGCCGTTGAGGACGCCGAAGGGAATATCATTCCGAAAATCAAGATCAGCGAGAACGTCGGCAAAATCACAACGCCGCACTTCAAAAAGGTCTACCGCCTGCGCGGGAGAGACACGGGAAAGGCGGAAGCCGACCTGATCTGCGTGCACGACGAAACGGTGGACGACACGAAACCGATCGAACTTTTCGACCCGCAATACACGTGGAAACGCAAAATTTTGGAGAATTTCACGGCAAGCGAACTGCTCGTTCCGGTTTTCAAGGACGGCAAACAGGTTTACAGCCTGCCCCCGCTTTCCGACATCCGCCGGCATTGCGAGGAAGAGATCGAGGGAATGTGGGAGGAAGTTCGCCGTTTCAACAACCCGCATAACTACTATGTGGATCTTTCGCAAAAGCTTTGGGACATCAAGCAGGAAATGCTGCGATCCCACGGCAAGTGGATGCAGTCCCCGAAACAATAATCAAACGCAAACGGGAGCCGACCGAAGTCCGCTCCCGTTTTTTCAACATTTTTTCAGCTTTTTTTCGAAAACCTATTGGAATTTCGATTTAGATATGATATAATTATCAATATATACGACACTTGGCTGTTTTCGGAGCGAACGGACGTTCGTAAAACGGATATGGAGGCAAACGATGGCGGCAACTTTGCAATCGCTTATGGAAAAAATCAAAGATTTCATGCTCCGGTATGTTGTGGAGCCTTTTCGCCATTTCGGTCCCTTCGATTTGGTCGATATACTTCTGCTCGCGGTGCTTCTTTATGCGCTCTACCGCTTTGCGAAAACGAGGCGGGCGGGCAGAGTGGTCACGGGGCTTGTGGTGGTCATCATCGCCAGCCTGTTGGTCACGGCGCTGAATTTGCCCGCGCTGACGTATATCGTAAAGTTGTTTGCTTCGGCGTTCTTTTTCTGCTTCGTTCTCATCTTCCAGCCCGAGATCCGCGACGCGCTCGAGCGCATCGGCAACTCCCGACTGGCGGCGCCCAAAAGCGACACGATCCCGCAAAAACTCTATCCGCTTGCCAAGGAAGTCACGGCGGAAACGTTGGACGCGGTTTTTGAAATGTCCGAGAGCTGCACGGGGGCTCTCATCGTGTTCGAGGGGTTGACGAAGTTGGGGGACTACGTGGACAGCGGCAAACTCGTGGACGCGCGGGTGACGTCGCATTTGCTTTCCAACATTTTCTTCGACAAAGCGCCTTTGCACGACGGCGCCGTCATTATCCGCAATTTCCGCATTTACGCCGCAAGCGTGGTTCTTCCTTCCACCAAGAGCACCATGGACTTCGGAAGCATGGGAACACGCCACCGTGCCGCCGTTGGCGTGAGCGAAGTGAGCGACGCGTTGGTGGTGGTGGTTTCCGAGCAGAGCGGGAAGGTCTCCGTGGCGCAAGAGGGCAGACTTTTGCGCGGCGTTGACCGCGATATGCTCGAAGATATTTTAATGACCTACTTTGCGGGCAACCTTTACTTGCGAACCCGTCGAGCGGAATCCAAAAAACTGTTTTTGGAGCGTCTCGAAAAACTTACCAACACACCCATTTCAGAGCCGGATGAACCGAAGCTCGAAGCGGAACAGCTTGAAATACCGCTTCCGAAGCCCGGGATTCCCGAGCTTTATGATGAAGAAGATATTTCCGCGAAAGGAGACGGACCGAAATGAAAACCAAGAATGCGCTCGGGCATATCGCCCTCAAAAAAGAAAATATGGGTAGCCGCGTTCGCCGACTGCGGATCCTTCCGAAGTTGCTTTGCCTCATTCTGGCGGTTGTGATCTGGCTTTTGGTGGTCAATCTTGCGGACGTCGATTTCACCAAGTTTGCCTTTTTCAACGTCACACCGAAATATATTCAACCGCGCGCATGAACGAACCGACGGTTTTTCGGTATTTGTTGAGCGGCATTTCCGTTCCGATCTCGGAAAGTGCCGACGAAATATGCAATGAAGCTAAAATCCGAATGAAGCGGAAGGGTCTGAACTCCCGATCGCTTCATTTTCGGCTTTATAAAAGGTCTGTTGACGCGAGACGCAGGAATGATATCCGCTTTGTATGCACCGTTTTGGTGGAAAGCGAAACGGCGATCTCACGGGAAACGGCGATGCGCGTCGGTTTGCGGGAACTTGTTGCGGCAGAGCCCGGAAAAGAACACGGAAGCGAACCGATGGGAGCGCCGCCGCTTGTGGTCGGCATGGGTCCCGCGGGGCTTTTCGCCGCGCTTTTGCTTGCGGAGAACGGATACCGCCCCATTTTGATCGATCGCGGCGATGCGGTTGCCGATCGCGTCCGCGCGGTGGAACGTTTCCGCAAAGACGGGTTTCTCGACACCGAGAGCAACATTCAGTTCGGTGCGGGCGGAGCGGGAACTTTCTCGGACGGAAAACTCGTCACGCGCATTCACGATTCCTACTGCGGGTACGTTCTCCGACAGCTTCACCGCTTCGGCGCGCCCGAAGAGATCCTGACGCTTGCCAAACCGCATATCGGAACCGATGTTTTGCGGAATGTGGTTGCCGCCGTCCTTTCGGAGATCGAGCGCTTGGGCGGTAAGGTCGTTTATCGGTGCCGCATGGACGATTTTTGCGAATTTCCCGACGGAACGATCGCGGTTTCCACCAATCGGGGCGAGATCCGTTGCGGCGCGCTTCTCATGGCGCTCGGGCACAGTGCGCGCGACACTTATCGGATGTTGCTCGGTAAACAGTTTGCCATCGAACCGAAACCAATGTCCGTCGGTGTTCGTGCGGAACATCTGCAAAGCGACATCGATCGGGCTCTTTACGGTTCTTTTGCGGGTCATCCCGCGCTCGGACACGCCGAATACGCGCTGTCCGACACCAAAGGAGCGCGCGGGGTATATACGTTTTGTATGTGCCCGGGCGGCGAAGTGGTCGCCGCCGCGTCGGAGGAAGGCGGATTGGTTGTTAACGGAATGAGCGACCATGCGAGAGACGGCAAAAATGCAAATGCCGCGGTTGCCGTTTCGCTCTCGTGTGCGGATTACGAAACCGTGGACGGAAGCCGCGTTCTCGGGGCGATCGCGCTTCAAAGAAAGATCGAGGAAGCCGCGTTCCGTATCGGCGGTTCGGATTATAGCGCCCCCGTGATGACGTTGGGGGATTTCATGAACGGAACGCATGGCACAGAGCCGAGCCGCGTAAAGCCTACTTATCGGGGCGGGAAGGTGCGCCTTGCCGATCTCTCTTCGGTGTTTTCCGAAGAGATCACTGCGTCCCTGCGTTATGCCTTCACGTCTTTCGGAAAGCAGATCGAGGGTTACGACGCCCCCGATGCGGTACTGACCGCCGCCGAAACGAGAACGTCCGCACCCTTGCGGATTTTGCGGAAACCCGACACGATGACGGCGCTCGGACATGACCGCGTTTATCCCTGCGGGGAAGGCGCAGGTTATGCGGGCGGCATCACCAGCGCGGCAGTGGACGGCTTGCGCGCGGCGGAAGCCTTGATGATACGATTTGGGGGATTATCATGAAAACGGTTGCAACGGTCATTGAACTGATGGGAACCAAAGCCCTTGTGGAAACCGAGCGGACGTCCGCTTGCGAGGGATGCCACAAAATGGCGGAAGGAAACGGGTGTTCGGTCTGCTCGCTCATGGGGAGCGGGAGAAAATTGCGTTCGGTTGCGGAAAATCCGGTGTCGGCGAAAGTAGGAGACCGTGTGATTGTGGAAACCGAGACTTCGCGCGTGCTGTTTTATGCCGCATTGGTATTCATCCTGCCGATCTTGCTTGCGGTGGGAGGATGGTTTTTCGCGGGGATTTTTTCAAGAGAACTGCTTTGGCACAGTGTCGGCGCCGCGGTCGGGTTTGTTTTGACTTTTGTCGGTTTGCGTATCTATTCGGCAACCCTCGGCAGGAAGCGGTGCGACGCAACCGTCGTTTCGATCGTTCCCGCGCCCGTGACCGCGCTTGCAGCGGAGAAAGAAGATCAATCCGATCCCGAATGAGAAACGAAAGGAGAACTCCCATGGAGAGCATTTTCGATCAACAAGTCAAAAAATGGCATTTGCTCTTCAATGAGAGCGATCCCGAAGCCTCCCGAACGGTTGCGGAACTGTCGTCCGCTTTGCGGATCGCGCCCGTTACGGCAAAACTTCTGTATTTGCGTGGTTATCGTACCGTGGAAGCGGCAAATCGTTTCTTCCATTTGGAGGAAGCCGAGCCGCACGATCCGTTTTTGCTTCGGGATATGCGCTTGGCGGTCGAAAGGCTTTCTCTTGCCGTTGAGCGGGGGGAACGCATCGCCGTTTACGGCGATTATGACGCGGACGGAGTGACGTCTACTTCGCTTTTGTTTCTCTATCTTTCCGAGTATGGTGCGGACGTCGACTACTACATCCCGAGCCGCAGTAAAGAGGGGTACGGGCTTTCCAAAGCCGCGATCGACACCCTGCGGGAAAAGGGCGTTTCCCTGATGGTTACGGTAGATACGGGCGTTACGGCGGTTGAGGAGATTGCTTACGCAAGCTCCGTCGGGATTGACACGATCGTCACCGACCACCATGAATGCCGCCCCAAATTGCCGAAGGCTTTCGCGGTCGTCAACCCGCATCGGGCGGACGACAACTATCCGTTCAAGGAGTTGGCGGGCGTCGGCGTGGCGTTTAAATTGGTCTGCGCAATGGAGACCGAAAAATGCCGTCGCGAAGGGAAGTCGGTTTACGAGGGGATTTCTCGGCTTTGCAACGACTATGCCGACCTGATCGCGATCGGGACGATTGCCGACGTGATGCCTGTGACCGACGAAAACCGCCTGTTTGTTGCCAAGGGACTTGCGGTCATGGAAGCTCGCCCCCGATTGGGGCTGAACGCTTTGATCGATGCGGCGAGCGCGAACCGCGGGCGTCCGCGGAAACTGACATCGACCTACATCGGATTTGTGATCGCACCGCGAATGAACGCGGCGGGGCGTATGGCGGAAGCTTCCGAAACGGTCAAATTGCTCCTCTCGGACAACAAGGCGACCGCGAACGATTACGCGGAACGGCTTTGCGAACTGAATGCCGAGCGACAGTCCGAGGAAAATCGCATTGCCGAGGAAGCCTACCGCAAGATCGAGGCGATGCCCGCCGAGGAACGGCGAAACGTTCTGGTGATCGACAGCGACAGCTGGAACCAGGGTGTGATCGGCATTGTTTCCTCGCGCGTCACCGAGCGGTACGGATTGCCTTCCATTCTCATCACTTATGATGGATTGGAGGACGATGTCGGAAAGGGATCGGGAAGAAGCGTCAAGGGACTGAATCTGGTAGAGGCGCTGACTGCTTGCGGCGATCTGCTCATTCGGTACGGCGGGCATGAGCTTGCAGCCGGACTGTCGGTTCGCCGCCGCGACGTGGCGGCGTTGCGCCGCCGCTTGAACGAGTATGCCGACGAGCATTTTTCCGAGGAAGCGCGCGTTTGTCAAATAGACGCCGACTGCGAACTTTCGGTTCGGGAAATGACGATCCGGCTTGCCGAGGAGATCGCAATGTTCGAGCCTTTCGGAAGCGGAAATGTCGCTCCGAAGTTCGTCCTGCGGGATGCGAGAGTGACCGCCATCCGACCCATGGGCGGCGGGAAACACGTGCGTTTGCAAGTGGAGAAGGACGGTTTGTCCGTTCCCGCGGTCTGGTTTGGGAAAGCGGTTTCCGAGCTGCCTTTTACGGAAGGGGAGCTTGCCGACTTTCTGTTTGAAATCAACGTCAACGAATATAACGGCGTGTTCTCCCTGCAAATGCTTTTGCGGGACGCGGTGCCCGCCGCGTCCGATCGGGAGAAGTTTCTGGCGGAAAAGAAACGCTATGAGGAGATCGAGGCGGGCGGATGCTTTTCCACCGAGGAACGGCTTTTTCCCGATCGGTCGGACGTGGCGTTGGTCTATCAGTTTTTGCGAAGAGAGACCCGAAACGGGCATACGGGATTTTGGGCGCACAGGCTTCTCGGCGCGCTCGCGCGGGACAACGGAAATCCTTTTCCATATGCGAAAATGCGGATCGTCCTGCGGGTTTTGCGGGAGTTGAAACTCTGCGATTACACGGAGCCGATCACGGATTATCTTGTTTTTGATTTTTGCGAACGCCCCGAAAAGACCGACTTGGAACAGTCGTCGGTTCTTTGCAGGTTTCGGTCGCAATTACAGCCAAAGCCCCTTTGAGAAAGGCATTTATTATGAGTAACACACCGGTTCAAACGGATATTACCCGCTTGTTGAGCATTCTTGCCGCAACCGGGAAAAAATACGATACCGAAAAGATCACGCGCGCTTTCCGCTACGCGAGCGAACTGCACGACGGACAAATGCGCGCCAGCGGGGAACCCTACATTTCGCATCCCATTGCCGTTGCGGAAATCGTGGCGGGGTTGGAACTCGACACCGATTCGATCTGTGCCGCGCTTTTGCATGACACCGTGGAGGATTGCGCCGAGCGCACCAGCCTCAAAGACCTCGAAAAGCTCTTCGGCAAGGATGTTGCCATGCTGGTTGACGGTTTGACCAAAATCGTGATCCTGCAAGTGGAGGACAAGGAAGAAGCGGACATCGAAAACCTTCGGAAAATGCTTCTTGCCATGTCGCGCGATATCCGCGTGATCTTCATCAAGCTGTGCGACCGCTTGCACAATATGCGCACCTTGGACGCAAAGCCCGACGAAAAGCGGCGTTTGACCGCACTGGAAACCATGCACGTCTATGCGCCGCTTGCGCATCGTCTCGGTATTCAGCGCATTAAACAGGAGCTCGAAAGCCTGAGTCTGCAATACCTCGATCCGATCGGCTTTGCGGAAATTCAGAAATACATCGAGGAAAAATACGGTCAAAATCTCAATTTCATCGAGAAGATCCGCGCGCAGGTTGACGCGAAAATGACCGAGAACCATATCCACTTTACGCTCGAAGGGCGCATTAAGTCGGTGTATTCCATCTACAAAAAGATGTATACACAGAATAAGTCCTTCGACGAGATCTACGATTTTTACGCTTTGCGGATCATCGTGGACACCGAGTTGGAGTGCTACACCGCGCTCGGGCTCATCCATGAAATGTTCAATTCGGTTCCGGGCAGATTCAAGGACTATATTTCCACACCGAAACCCAATATGTACCGTTCGCTCCACACCACGGTCATCGGGCGGGACGGGATCCCGTTCGAGGTGCAGATCCGCACTTGGGAAATGCACCACATCGCCGAATACGGCATTGCGGCACACTGGAAATATAAGTCGGGAGCCACCTCGAAAGAAGAGATGGATCGCAAGCTCGAATGGATCGCCGGATTGATCGAGGCGGAGGACAACACGCGCGACCCCGACGAATTTTTGAGCGCGCTCAAAACCGACATCCTCCACGACGAGGTCTATGTGTTCACGCCGAAAGGCGACGTGATCTCACTTCCGAACGGCGCGAACGTGATCGACTTTGCCTATGCCGTCCACTCGGCGATCGGAAACAAGATGATCGGCGGAAAAATCAACGGCATGATCGTTCCCATTGACCGCACTTTGCAGAACGGCGAGATCGTGGAGATCCTGACGTCGGCGTCATCCAAGGGACCGAGCCGCGATTGGCTCAACATTGTCAAAACGAGCGGAGCGCGTTCCAAGATCCGCGGTTGGTTCAAAAAGGAGCAGAGAACCGACAACATCATTCTCGGCAGAAGCACGGTGGACGCCGAGCTTCGCAAAATGCGTCGGAACGTGACCGACGCGCAAAGGGAAGAGATCGTGGGCGCGATCATCGAGCGCCTCGGGTATAACAGCAACGAGGACTTCTACAACGCGATCGGATACGGCGGGTTGGCGGTTTCCAAGTTTATCAACCGTCTTTCCGAGGAATGCGACCGCGTGGTGCGGCCGGAAGTCGAGGAACCGGCTCGGGATATGACCCCCGAACAGGTGCAGGTCGTTCGGAAACCGCGCAATATGCGCTATGACGGCGGAATCGTCGTGGACGGAGAGCACGGGTGCATGGTCAAGTTTGCCAAGTGCTGCAATCCGCTTCCGGGTGACTCGATCATCGGTTTTGTGACCAAAGGTTTCGGTATTTCCATTCATAAAACCGACTGCCCGAACGTCCTGGCGGGACGCGCACAGCCCGAAAATGCCGACCGCTGGAAAGAAGCGCATTGGGAGTTGCCGAGCGGCGGGAACGACAGCGGCGTTTACGAGGCGCTTTTGCAGATTTATATTGAAGATCGCATCGGTATTCTTGCGGAGATCACGGCGGTACTCGCGGAAATGCGGGTCTCCATTCTGCAAATCAACGCGGTCAGCCGCGGCGAGGAAGGGTCTATCATCAATCTCAAAATCGGTTGCAAGAACACGGATCACTATAATTCGATCGTTTCACGCCTGCGGTCATTGAGCGGGGTGCAGCGCATCGCGCGCGGGTTCGCGTGATCGGGAAAGGAGCGGTTTGATGAAAGCGGTTGTTCAGCGCGTCGCAAGCGCGTCCGTTTGTGTGGATGGAAAAACGGTTGGGGAGATCGGGCATGGATTGCTGGTTTTCCTCGGCGTTGCCGAAGGCGACACCGAGGCGGAGGCGGTTCTGCTTGCCGCAAAACTCGTCAATTTGCGGATCTTTCCGGATGAAAACGGGAAAATGAACCGTTCGGTCAAGGACGTCAACGGAGAAATTCTCGTTGTTTCGCAGTTCACGCTTTTGGCAAACTGCCGCCACGGCAACCGCCCCGATTTTCTTGCTTCGGCAAAGCCGTCGCTTGCAAACGAGCTTTACGAATTTTTCAAAACCCGTTTGCGGCAGGAGATCAAGCGGGTGGAAAGCGGAATTTTCGGAGCGGACATGAAGGTTTCGCTCCTCAACGACGGTCCCGTTACCATTCTGCTCGACACCGACGCACTCAAAGGGAAATAACGGAAGGAAAAGGATTTCGACCATGAAATTGATTTTGGACGGGGATATCAACGTATACTATATTCAAACGCTCTGCATGATCTTTTTCCCGGGAGAGAAATTCGGAGAGCGGGAAAAGAACGCTCCCGCAACGCCCGAACTGCGCCTGAAACTGACGCGGCGAGCGAACGGAATGAGCGCCAAAGCGACTGTTAAAGTCGGAACCGAAAAGGCGACGGCAAGCCGCACTTTGGAGTTTTCCCCGCATTATACCGAAGAAAAGACGGCGAAAATGGTTTGCGGAGCGGCGGTCATTACCGCGTGCGGAGAGTTGCTCGGCTACCGTCCGTCGTGGGGGATGCTGACGGGTGTTCGTCCGTCGAAGGTCGCAACCGATCTGTTGCGCCACGGCGTCAGCAAGACGCGCGTCAAGCGGATTTTGACTTCCGAATATTTCGTCATTCCCAAAAAAGCGGCGCTCGCGACCGACGTGGCACTCACCGAGCAGAGGATCATCGGAACGCCCGAAAAGCGGGATTGCAGCGTGTATATCTCCATCCCGTTTTGTCCCACGCGATGCTCCTATTGTTCCTTCGTTTCCTATACGTCCAAAAAGCTCCTTTCTTTGATCCCCGACTATCTGGTGCGCCTGCAAAAAGACATTCGGGAAACGTTTGCAACGATCCGCGCGCTCGGATTGAAGGTCAAAACCGTTTACATCGGCGGCGGTACGCCAACCATCCTCTCGGCGGATCAGCTTCGCGACCTGCTTTCCCTCATCACGCGGGAAACCGACGTTTCGGCGCTTGAAGAATATACCTTGGAGGGCGGGAGAGCCGACACCATCACCGCCGAAAAACTTGCCGTTGCGCGGGAATACGGCGTGACGCGCACTTGCGTCAATCCGCAGTCCCTTTGCGAGGAAGTTCTCGTCAACATCGGCAGGTGCCACAGCACGGACGATTTCTTCCGCGCCTATGACGTCGCGCGCAAATCGGGAATTGCGGACATCAACACCGATCTGATCGTCGGGCTTCCCGGCGATACGTTCAAAACCTTTTCCAAAACCTTTGACCAAATTCTCGGACTGCGCCCCGAAAATATCACCGTTCACACCTTTTGCGTCAAGAAAGCGGCGGACATTTTGCGGCAGGACAGTCACGTTTATTCTCTGCGCGGCGGGGAAGCCGGAAAATGCGTGGACTATACCCAGCTCAAAACCCAGCAGGAAGGGTATAAACCGTATTATATGTACCGTCAGAAGAACACCGTCGGCAACTATGAAAACGTCGGCTTTTCCGTGGAAGGACACGAGGCAAAATACAATATTTACATGATGGAAGAGGTGCATTCCATTTTTGCGGCGGGAGCGGGAGCCGTTACCAAATTGGTGGACTACAAACCGCAAAACGGCGGAAATCCCGTGATCGAGCGTCTGTTTTATCCCAAATACCCCTATGAATATCTGCGCGACGAAAGCACCGCCGAAAAACGCGCTCGCATTGAAACTTTTTACCGTGAACACGGACTTTTGGAAGAAGAGGAGAACCCATGAACCACCACTACCCGAACGGATTGACCGAGCAGGATATGATCGGGCGGATCCGCAAGGCGGACGAAAACTTTGAAATTCAACTGGTGCGCCTTTCGGACGCGCTGAACCGAGCCTCGGGGCTGCGTTTTTTCGGATTGACGGGACCGACCTGCTCGGGAAAGACCACCGCCGCGCGGATGCTGACGGAACGGTTGGAAGCCCTTGGGCATAACGTTCACGTCATCTCGATCGACGATTTCTATTTTGAAAAGAACTATCTTCGCATGATCTCCGAGCAAAAGGGAAGTTCGGAATTGGACTATGATTCCGAGGACACGATCGACGTTTCGCTTCTCCATGATTGCGCGGAGTCCCTGGCGGCGGGGAGACCCACCCGACTGCCGCATTTCAATTTCCTTTCTGGTCTGCGGGAGAACGGAGCCAAGATCATCCCGACCGAGGGCGATTTGTTTCTTTTCGAGGGGATCCAAATTTTGTATCCTCGCGTTCACGCAATCCTGAACGAAGGGGACTATCAAAGCATTGCAATCTGTCCGCTGTCGGGGATCACGGTGGGCGGACACACGTTTGAGCCGAACGAGATCCGTTTGATGCGGCGTTTGGTGCGCGACGAACTTTATCGCGCGGCGTCGGCTTCTTTCACGCTGTCCCTGTGGAAAGGCGTTCGGGAAAACGAAGAAAAGAATATTTTTCCCAATTTCGGGACCTGTTCCCATATTGTGGATTCCACCATGCCATATGAGATCGGGATTTTGAAACCGTATTTGGAAAAATGTCTCTGTCGCGTTCCGGCGGACGATCCCAATTTTGCGCGCGCGCAGTCAATACTCGAAGCGATCCGCAACGTGGAACCGATCCGTTCCGATCTGATTGCCGACAAGTCCCTTTATCGGGAATTTATATAAAACTAAACACTTGACGGTTTATAAAAAATATGTCATAATGCGATTAACGGAATATCAATGTATGAGAGGAGAGGACAAACCATGAAAAAAATTCTAAACCATCCGAAGTCCTTTTTCATTGTGGCTTTTTTCATGTTTTTGCTGTTAAGTGTGGTAATGTTAATTCCGGCAATGGTGCCGTGGGAAATAATATCAAGGTACTGCTACAGTGAAAATGCAGGACACGAAGTGCTCAATGCCGTTGCGCTTGTGTATTGTGTTATCATGGTTTTATCGGTATTCATCGGAATCGTATCCAACCAAATTGCGATCGTTCAGCGGGATCGCAAATCCATTCATGCTTTTTGGTTTTTGATCGTCGAAGTATTGATTGCCGGCTTTGGGTATTGGCTGATTGCCTATTCAAAAACCGGTTCCTGGTTGTTAACTCCGTTTTGTGGAATATTGTTCTTCTTTTCTTACTTGTTATTCCTGTTTGGAAGCTTGATTTGCTTTCTTATGTTTTTCATAACCAAACTGGTAATCAGAATCAAAAAACGACAAAAATAAGTATTGACAAAATATAAGAAGAATGATATAATGTAAGAAGAGTGTATCGTAATATAAAAAGGAGGCTGTTTCTATGAAAAAAACAATTTTGAACCAACCGAAGTCCTTTTTCATTGCGGCACTTTCCATGCTTTTGGTGTTAACGGTTGTTGTATGTATTATTCCGTGGGTATTTCTTTCTTCCGAAACGGCGTTGCGACTCTCTTTTAACAATACGGGACACGAAGCACTTAATGCGGTGTTTCTTGTATATTGCGTCATAATGGTTCTGCTCATATTTATCGGAACCGTTTCCAATCAGATTGCAACCGTTCGGCAAGACCACAAAGCGATTCGTGGTTTTTGGTTTCTTCTTGCCGATTTGTTGTTTTTGGGAGTGAGTTGCATTCTTCTCCCGCTTTCAAAAAATGTTGATAATTGGTTAACACCTTTTGTGAGAGGAGCATATTGCGTTTCCTGCCTGTTCGTTGTGATTTGGAATTTGGTCTGTTTTGTTCTGTTTTTTAGAACGGAGATTGTTGTCAAGAGAAAACTCAAAAAGCCGGTTGTTTAGAGCGAAATACCCTCGGAATATATAAAGGAGATTTTTGCCATGAAAAAAACAATTTTGAACCAATCGAAGTCCTTTTTCATCGTTGCGCTTGCCATGCTCTTGGTGATGGGAGTGGTGGTCGTATTGATCCCGGCGGTTGTACCGTGGGAAACGATATCGAAGTACCACTACAGTAAAAACGCCGGGCATGAAATGCTCAATGCCGCCGCTGTTGTATATTGCGTCATCATGGTGTTGCCGGTATTCGTCGGAACCGTATTCAATCAGATTGCGATCGCTCGTCAAAATCGCAAAGCGATCCGCGCTTTCTGGTTTTTGATTGCCGATGCGATGCTTGCGGGCTTTGGTGTTTACCTGTTCGCCTATGGGAAAACCGCTCCGAGCTGGTTGACTTCATTTGTGAACGGAGCATTCTTCCTTTCCTATTTGTTCTTCGTTTTGTGGGGATTGATTTGCTTTTTCCTGTTCTTTGGGGCGGAACTTGCAATCAAGATCAAAACGTCGAAGGGAAAAGCAATTCATTCTTCACTGCAGCCCGAATGACCCGAACTTTAGCAGATCGCCTGTTTTATGACAGGCGGTCTGCTTCTTGATTTTTCCGAATTATGCCGTCAAATAACAGGGAAAGCAGGGAAATCGTTTCAAGAAAGTCTATTTATATAAAGAATACTTTTCTTGCCGCTCTCGTATACTGTTTCGGAAACGAATCGGATTCAAACGGGGGTGAAAAGATGCGGATTTCGGCAAAAACGGAAAAGAAAACCTTTCTATCGGGTGTTTTGCTTCTTTCGGTTTCCACGATCCTTGTCAAGATCGTCGGATTGATCTATAAAATTCCCATGCTTTCCTTTCTCGGAGCGGAAGGCATGGGCTATTTCAATTCCGCCTACGAGATCTACGCGCTGTTCTGCGTGATCGCCACGGCAGGACTTCCCGTGGCGCTCTCCGTTCTGATTTCCGCGGAATTGGCGAAAGGGAACCGCGCTCGCGTGGTGCGGCTCTTCCGTGCGGCGTTGCTTGCCTTTGTTGGGATCGGCGTTGTCGGAACCGCGATCATGGCTGTCTTGTCGCCGTTCTTTTGCAAAATGATCCAAAGCGAAAATGCGCGCTTATGTATGTTGTCGATCTCGCCAACGGTTTTTCTCATTTGCATTTCCTCGGCGTTGCGCGGCTTCTTTCAGGGTTACGGCTCCATGCTCCAAACCGCCGTTTCGCAACTGATCGAAGCCGTGGGGAAGCTCGGCTTCGGTCTGTTTCTGGCGCAGGCGGCATTGCGAGCGGGCAGAGAGACCCATGAAGTCGCGGCGGCGGCAGGTGTCGGGCTCACGCTCGGGACATTGGCGTCCCTCCTCTATCTGTTGATCGAAAAAGTCCGTTTTCGTGCGGATTTGCCGCAAAATACCGAGAAAAATGCAGAAAGTACCGTAAAAATGCGGTCTGTTTGGTCGTCTCTTGCCAAACTCGCCGTTCCGATCACACTCGGCGCATCCGCGGTCAATCTCACCAAGTTGATCGATATGACCATGATCCTGCGCCGCTTGCAGTCGATCGGATACAGCGAGGGGCTTGCCAACCAAGCTTACGGAAGTTATACCACGCTCGCGCTTTCGGTATACGGACTGTTGCCGACGCTGGTAAATTCCATTGCTTTGCCTTTGGTGCCGTTGCTTTCGGCGGCGATCGCTTCCGGAAATCGGGAACGGCAGAGAGATCTGGTTCGGACGTCCTATCGGTTAACGGCAATGTTTGCCGTTCCGTCGGCGCTCGGAATGGCGGTCTACGCGCGACCGATCCTTTCCTTATTGTTTGCAAGGGAAGCGGACGCCGTAGCGTTCGCGGCGCCGTTGCTCTCCATGCTCGGCGTTTCGGTGTTCCTTTCCTGCATGATCACGGCGACCAATTCCGTCCTGCACGCATATCGGTCGGTCAACCGACCCATTGTTTCTTTGCTGGCGGGGTCGCTTGTCAAGGTGATCGTGGCGTACCTTCTCATCGGGAACCCGCGCGTGGGGATCCTCGGCGCGCCGATCAGCAGTCTTGCCTGCAATGCGGTGGTCGTCCTGCTCAACCTCGTTTTCGCGGAGCGGCTTTGCAGTGTTTCGTCTCTGTGGGAGACCTTTTGCCGACCGTTGGCGCTCTCGATCGCGTCTGTCGGAATTTCTTACGGAGGATACCGAATGCTCGCGCGGCACACGTCGGGATCTTTGGCAACGGTTGCGGCACTCGGAATGGCGGTTGTGCTCTTTTTCCTGTTTTCTTTTGTGTTCGGTGCTTTTTCGGAAGAAGATCTCCTCTCTTTACCGATGGGAGAGAAGTTGCTATATATAATGAAGAAAATCCGGTTTCGCCGGAAGAGAAAGGAAGCTTGGAAATGATGAAAGAACGGGAAGCCGTCATCGGGGAGATTTTGGGAAAGAAACATTTTACGTTTGAGGATCTTTGCACGATCACGGCATTGCTGCGTGGGGAAGGCGGATGCCCTTGGGATCGGGAACAGACACACGAGAGCATTCGCCGCTGTATGATCGAAGAGGCATACGAGGTCGTGGAGGCGATCGACAACCGAGACCCCGATCTGCTTTGCGAAGAGCTCGGCGACGTTCTGTTTCAGGTCGTTTTCCATGCGGAACTCGAACGGGAAGAAGATCGCTTCCGCATGGACGACGTGATCGACGGTATTTGCCGAAAAATGATCCACCGTCATCCGCACGTGTTCGGCGAAAGCGTTGCGCTCGACGGTGGCGACGCACTCGCGCAATGGGAAGCGATCAAGACGGAGGAAAAACATCGCAAAACGCTTTCTTCCCGTTTGCGCGCGATCCCGCCGATGCTTCCCGCACTCCTGCGCGCGCAGAAAGTAAATGAAAAAATCGGTACATCCGCCGACGATACGAAAAAAATCAGCGACATTCTGCAAGGACAAGCTCTCGTATTTGCCGAGCATCCGAACCCCGAAACGATGGGGGAACTCCTTTTTTCCGTCACGAAAATCGCCGCTGCAAAAGGGCTTGACGCAGAGGGAAGTCTCTCAAAAGAGACCGAAAAGGCGATTTCGGAGGCTGAAAAGCGCGAAATTCGCAAAAAAAATTGAAAAAAATACAAAAAAATACAAAAATACCTCGCAAACCTACTTGATTTTTTGGCAATAATATGGTAAAATAGGAGTTGCAGAAAGAAATTTCTGACATTTGAATTCAAAGGAGTACCTATCATGACAAAGACCCAGTTGATCGAAATCGCCGCGAAGAAGGCGAACCTCTCCAAAAAGGCTGTTGCCGAAGCGTACGATGCTCTTTATGATGCGTTCATCGAAGCGATCGCGAAGGGTGAAGCCGCTCAAATCGCAGGACTTGGCACGTTTGCTGTCAAAACCCGCGCCGCTCGCAAGGGAATCAATCCCCAGACCAAGCAGACCATCACAATTCCCGCTTCCAAATACGTTGCGTTCAGCGCCGCCAAAGCGTTGAAGGACAAGGTCAATTGAGGCTTGACAAATACCTGAAAATTTCCCGGATTATCAAGCGACGGACCATTGCGAACGAAGCTTGCGATTCGGCTCATGTGACGGTAAACGGCAGACCTGCCAAGGCTTCCTACAATGTGAAGGAAGGCGACGTTCTTGAGATTGCGTTCGGTGAACGCAATCTCAAGGTGCGCGTCCTGAACGTCAGGAATTTCACCACGAAGGCGGATGCCGCAAGTCTCTATGAGGTCATATCTTAAAACCGATCGCCCCGCATATTTTTTCGGCTTTCCGCATAGGTTGTAGCAAAAGAGCCTTGGAGGTATTTGCTATGAACACGGAGAATCGGGAAAATAACCGGCAACCGCACACGCTCTCTATGCGTGATCGCAAAGTGCTGGAAATGCGGGGCGTTACGGATGTTATCAGCTTTGATGAGGAAACGGTCGAGCTTTCCACCGCTTGCGGGATGCTGACGGTTGAGGGAGACGGGCTCCACGTAAAGGTGCTGAACCTTGCGGAAGGGATCGTTTCCTTGGACGGAACCGTGACGGCTTTGACTTATTCGGAGAGAGACCCGGAAGAAAAAAGACCCTCCAAGCTTATTTTCGGCAAAAGAGGTCGATAATCGGATATGGAGCTTTCGCAATCCGACATTGCCGCACTCTATTTCACGGCGCTTATTCTCGGCGTTGCTCTCGGATTCTTTTTCGATTTGCTCCGTTTGCCGCGACGACTGCTCGTCAGCGATCGGAGCAACAGCGCCCCGCAAACCGCAGCTCCCCTCCGAAAAAGACGCGCCGTTCGGATCGTCGTATTTTTGGAGGATTTTCTTTTTTGCATTCTTGCATCGGTCGCCTTGATCCTGCTGTTTTATGAAAAAAACAACGGGAAAGTGCGTCCGGCGGTATTTTTGGCGTCGATCGCGGGATTTGCCGCGTATCGAGCCACGCTCGGCAGACTTGCAAACCGGTTGATCGGCACTCTTTCCCGCCTTCTTCGCCGTGCGATTCGTGCGGCTTTGCGACCGCTATGCCGAATTGCCGGAAAAATCGGAAACCGTTTCCGGCAAATTCTCGCGGATTGCGGGGAACGAATGGAAAAACGCCGTAGGAAACATTATACGGCGGCACAGACATTGCTGGCGGAGACCACGGCGGCGGGGTTGTTGCCGGACGACTGTATTTTGAAATCGAAAGCAAAGGAACCGAAAACAAAGCGTCATCCCGCATCGGGACGAAAGGAAAAACGAAGGAAGCATCATGGCGGAACAGAAGAAAACGCAAAAGATCATCGCGCAGAACAAGAAAGCATGGCATGATTATTTCGTTGACGAGAAATACGAAGCGGGCGTTGTGCTTTCGGGTACCGAGATCAAGAGTGTGCGCGCGGGAAAAGTCAACCTCAAAGACTCCTATTGCTCTTTCGAGGACGGGGAGATTTTTGCCGTTGGCGTGCATATCAGCCCCTATGAGCAGGGAAACCGCTATAATCATGCGCCCCTGCGGGATAAAAAACTCCTCATGCACCGCAAGGAGATTTTGAAATTGCAGGGCCGCGTTCAGCAAAAGGGCCTTTCGGTCATTCCTTTGTCGCTCTACTTTGCGGGAAGTTATGTGAAAATGGAGATCGGGCTGTGCAGGGGCAAAAAACTCTATGACAAGCGGGAAACGGATGCCGAAAGACAGGCGGACAGAACGATGGAACGACACTTGAAAGATCGGAATTATCGGGAATAAAATATATTTCGACTTGACAAGCGGCAAAAAAACGGCTATAATAGAAACACATCTTCCCAAAAACGGGGCTGCAATGGTTTCGACGGGGATTCCGACACATGATAAGCGTGGCGAGCCGGGTAAACTCGATAACTGCCCAACTTCAAAAATAAACGACAACAACACTGTTGCTGTGGCTGCTTGATTTTACGCCTTTGGCGTAAAATCGACAGTGCCGTGACCTACGGGTCACCCGTTCTTCCGAGGAGTACCACGACCTCGGACCGAGCGTCAAATGAGTGGTGAACCTGCATCGGCGGTTCGCTCTTGAACCGATCAGGCAAAAAAGGGCTACCTTGCGGTTGAGCGTGTCTGTTCGCGCTTCCAAAAGGGAAATACAAACAACAGACTGTCCACGAAGAAAGTCATGCCGAAGGATTTTCGGACATGGGTTCGATTCCCATCAGCTCCACCAGCGGGCAGTGCCCACACCCAATTCTCGGTGGCGGGTAGCAAGTCGCCCAAATTCCTTTCCCGACGGCGGGATTCGGATTTGGAGTTGAAAACTCCGCCATACAAAAAGGGCGCCGAACGGCGCCCTTTTTGTATGGC